>CANCOG010000197.1 GCA_947379685.1 Flavipsychrobacter stenotrophus
GGCAATTCCGGCACCATACCCATATAAATGCAGATACGGTCACCTTTTTTTACGCCATTATTTTTCAATACAGCAGCAAAACGGCAAACCTTTTCGTGCAATTCCTTGTAAGTGATAGTGATGTGCGCTTCTTTCGGATCGTTGGGCTCCCAAATGATCGCCGGTCTGTCGCCAGCAGATTCGAGGTGCCGATCCAGGCAATTTTCTGTTATATTGAGTTTGCCATTGATGAACCATTTAACATTGGGTTCGGTGAAGTTCCACTCGAGGGTTTTATCCCATTTCTTTCGCCACAAAAACTGATCGGCAATGTTGCTCCAAAATTGCTCTGGCTCATCGACACTGCGCTTATAATCGGACTTGTACTGTTCGTATGATTTTATCTTGAACGGGTAAGACATAACGGTAATTAATTTACCGTATAAATGTAATGGAATTGATTGAAAAAAGGGAGCAGATTTATTTTTGAAATGCCCCTCACGCACAAACAGACACACGCATTTTCGGCATGTGTCTGGTGCAGATTTAGGCTGCAGTGAACATTGTACTATTTACAAAAAGAGTTCAGGGTTACTTACCCGTTTTCTGATTTACTGGTGTTGGCTTCTTGGCATCTTTTGTGCCGGCCGGTGCAGCGTCCATTTTTTTGCCGTTTACAGGTTGCCCCTTTGTTTCCTGACGAGGTGCCGGCGTAGTAGCTTTTTTAACGTCAATTTTTGCCGGTGATTTTTGGTCGGCAGTTGGCTTGCCCATTGCCGGGTCGGTTACTGCATCCTTGGGAGCTGCATGTTGAGTTGCTTTGGCAGCACCCACTTTAGGGTTAACCTTAGTTTGCTGTGCGTTTGCTAATGACGCGGTAAGCATGGTGCCTGCTACAAAAGCGGCTACGATCATTTTCTTCATAACATTTGTTTAATGTACAACACCCTAATTCATAATCCGTGCCAAACTTTGAGATTCAATAGTTAAAGAAATTAAAAAGGTTTTTTTGGGGGGGGGAACCAGCTGGATTAGGTGTCCCACACCTTTGAGATGTGGGACACCTTGGGGCGATCAACAACGTTTTTTCCGTTTTATTTTTACTTTTTATTATCTTGACTGAAATTTCAAAGAATGGCTGACATACAGAACCCGGCTAATGATTCCACCAACAGGGGGGCATTATCGACTTTAGTTACCGTTTACTTTTTCTGGGGGTTTATTGCTGCGGGTAATGGGGTGTTCATCCCGTTCTGCAAACATTATTTCCACCTGGACCAGTTTCAGTCGCAACTAATCGATTTTGCGTTTTACCTGGCCTACTATTTTGGGGCGTTAGGGCTATACTTTATCGCATCGGTGTTTGGGAAGGACGTTGTGGCGAAGTGGGGCTACCGGAACAGCATTGTCTATGGTTTGCTGTTTTCGGCAATAGGCGCGGTTATTATGATACTGGCAGTCAATGCCAATACGTTCCCTGGAATGCTGGCGGGTTTATTCACTGTTGCCCTTGGGTTTTCGTTGCAGCAAACGGCGGCAAATCCTTTCACAGCCTTGCTGGGCTCGCCGGAGACTGGCTCGCACCGTATTACGCTTGGGGGCGGTATCAATTCTTTTGGAACTACCATTGGTCCTATTGTAGTAGCTATCGCATTGTTTGGTACAACCAGTTCCAGTGCAGATTTGATCAATTCGCTCGGGTTGGGTAAGGTAACGGTATTGTATGCGCTGGTTGGCGGCTTGTTCTTGCTTGCGGCTGCGCTCTTCTTTTTTTCTAAAAAGCTGCCTTCTGGAAAGTATGATACTGATACAGAAAAATCGCCGAAGGCATTGGCTGCATTGCTGGTGATGACAGTTTTACTTATCTTGGTATTTGTGCCCATATTTAAAAGTTATACTGTAGAAACCACCGACAAAACTTTGCTCGATGGGATTGAAATGGATCGCCTGAAATGGTTGTTGGGAGGACTGGCAGTTATTGTTGCCACACTGCTTTTCTCGCTGACCAGCGCTAAAAAAAGTGCTGCGGGCTGGGGGGCTATGAAGTATCCCCAGCTGGTATTGGGTATGCTGGCTATATTCACTTACGTGGGTGTTGAGGTGACCATAGGCAGTAATATGGGAGCGTTGCTGGAGCAAAGTGCATTCGGAGGTTATAATTCGTCGCAGGTGGCGCCCTTTATTTCTATGTACTGGGGTAGCCTGATGATAGGCCGCTGGACGGGATCTATAAAAATATTTGAACCCGGTGCCGGATTGAAAACCGTGCTGTTGTTGTTGGTGCCACTGGCTGCGTTTGGTGTGATTCTCGGCGTTAATGCCATTGCGCAAAATGATATAAAACCATTGTATGGTTACATTGTTTGCGTAGTGATTCAGGGCATAGCCTTCTATTTAGCCAAGGATAAGCCCGCGCGCACATTGATGTTGTTCTCCTTGTTTGGGATGGTGTGTATGCTGGTGGGGATTGCCACGACGGGTATGTTCGCTACATATGCGTTTTTAAGTGGTGGCCTGTTCTGCTCTATTATGTGGCCATGCATCTTTGCTTTGTCCATTGCCGGACTGGGGAAATTCACTTCACAGGGTTCTGCGTTCCTGATCATGATGATATTGGGTGGGGCCATCATTCCGCCAATACAGGGTAAGCTGGCCGACCTTAAATTTATTGGTATTCACCAGAGTTACTGGGTGCCCGCTATAGGCTTTGCATACCTGGCCGTGTTTGGCTTTGCAGTGCGGAAGATGTTACAAAAACAAGGTATAGACTATGATGCAGGAACTGGCTCTGGGCATTGATATTGGCGGTACAAATACTGCATTTGGTATTGTAAACAGGCGGGGCACTATTATTACAAAGGGCAGTCTGCCCACTACTGGTCACCCAACAGTGGAAGACTATATAGCCACGGTGCGCCAGACGATTTTGCCCCTGCTGGAGCAGGAGGGGCTGGAGCATTTTGCCGGTGCCGGTATAGGTGCGCCCAATGGTAATTTTTTTACCGGCGAAATTGTATTTGCACCCAACATGCCCTGGCGTGGCGTGATACCCATGGCCAACCTGATCAGCGAAGCCCTGGGCATTAAGGCAACCCTGACCAACGATGCCAATGCGGCGGCGGTAGGGGAGATGATGTATGGGGTAGCGAAGGGCATGAAGGATTTTATAGTCGTCACACTGGGTACGGGCCTCGGCAGTGGTTTTGTGGCTAACGGACAATTGATATATGGACATGATGGTTTTGCCGGCGAACTGGGGCATGTAATTGCTGTGCGCGATGGCCGCAAATGCGGCTGTGGCAGGCTGGGTTGCCTGGAGGCATATGCCTCTGCCACCGGAATAGTGCGTAGTGCTGATGAATGGCTGGCGCAACGTAATGACGCAAGTCTACTGCGTGAACACATAGGCAAGATCACCGCAAAATCTATACACGATGCTGCTTTACAAGGCGATGCACTGGCACTAGAATTGTTTGATTATACCGCCAAACTACTGGGCCAAACACTGGCAGATATTATTGCCATTACCTCGCCCGAAGCTATTATTTTCTTTGGTGGACTAGCCAATGCGGGCGACCTGCTGTTACCGCATGTGCACCGCTATATGGAAGCCAATCTGCTCAATATTTACCAAAATAAAGTGACGTTGTTGCAGTCTGCATTGCCTGATGCGGATGCCGCTATATTGGGGGCAAGTGCGTTGGTGTGGTGAGTTTTTGGAGCTTAAACACTAAGGGCACGAAGGAGGGCACAAAGAACACAAGGGATTTCATGCGTTGAAGTAGGGGCACAAGAGCCCCAGTTATTAGTAGTCGTCCCTCCAAAGGCAAAATAACCGTTCGGCGTATGTCTCCGACTACGTCGTGGCGGCAGCCAATCTCCAGATTGTCGTAACCAGTTCCATACTTTTTGTGAGCGGCCAGTATTACCAGCCAATTGCATGGTATTTTTAACAACATTCGATACCTACGGCATCGGGTTCATAAAAGGGGTTTTATGCTATAAACATGTGATGCCGATGGCATCATTACGTTGTCGTAAATATCCGAGTTGCAGATTACGCACCCCAACAACTCCCTCCTTTCCCGATACACCTTCCACACAAACTCACCGAACAAAGTATTGGCCCACGCGAACCAGGGGCGGGAGAATTTGGTGGGGTCGTCCTTGTGGAATGATTCATGCATGAAGCCGGTTCCTGCGAGCGCCACCGGAGGGCGCAAATAGTACAAACCATATTTACGCCACCTTCGGCACAATGCAGGATGTTTGTGATGCGTGGATACAAGCGCGTGGGCGTGTGCCAACAAATATCCGAAACGCAAACGATTGCAGAGCAGGCGAGCACTTACGAGGGCCGAAAAAAAAGGCGGCACTGACACTATCTGTGATACAGATGTTATTCTTTAAGCAGTTTCTTGATAGACCTTTTTTCCGTCGCACCATCATAAGTCTCAATAAAATAGATGCCGTTTTTCAGCTTTCCTACATCAAAAATTTCTTTGTCGGAAAGGAGGTGAAATTGTAATGCAATGCGACCGGTTATATCAGAAATAGTGATGTCGCAGTTGGCTCCATGCTCAATTGTTACTTTTCCCGAGGTGGGGTTCGGATATATGCCAACGTCTGCTTTATTTGTTTCTGGGGCTATCTGAAGATGGCCTCGGGTCGTGTCGGTGTGCGTTGTGTCGAGATGTCTAACCCAGGGGCCGGCTAACTTTGCGATGAAAAAGTTCTCGTCATAAGTGTAAGCCAGAGTATCGCAACCGACAACAAAAGTATCGTAAGGATGAACGGAGAAATAATCACCGGAGAAATACAGATTCCCCACGGCGTCAACCGCAATACCATTCATATCGTCTCCCCCATAGGTGAGTGTCGTTATCCAAACCGATCTCCCGCTCGTATCTAACTTAGCAATAAATGAGCCATCGCGTGACGACTGTAAAAAGCTGGGTGAATCGGTTTGGTATACCGTATCAGTACCGAAATGTCCAACCGATGATTGAAGTCCACCCGATATCCATACATTTTGATAAGACGAATCAAGTAGAACGGCAAACCCCCAATCGTCGCCTGTGCCGCCAAATTTTTTCATCCATATCGGGTCGCCATTCGCATTTAACTTAGCGAGGACAGCATCATTGCTCACACCTTCGTTATAATTAAAGACCGTATCGGCACCAAAGTACATACAATATGTCGACATGCTGGCCATCACATACACGTTACTCAAATTGTCTAAAGCTACGCCATTTCCCAGGTCACCACGATACCAGTATCCGCTTGCACCCGAACCAGTAAAGTGGGAGATGCCACCTGGAGATTTTGCCCAGAGCAACGCCCCCATTGGTGAATATTTGGCGACAAATACTCTTGGAATATGTATTGGGAAGGTTGTAGTCAGCGTTACAGTGTCAAAATGCAAAGTCGAGCTCATGCTTCCTGTTATCACAACATTGCCGACAGAATCGACGGCAATGGCATTAGTTCCCATATCGCTATATAATGCGGAGTCGCCGCCCGCATTGCGTGCCCAAATTACAGAACCCGATGTATCCATTTTCATCACTAATATCTCATCATACCCCGGGTGGTGGTTAACTAAGGTGTCGGTACCCAAAATCAATTGCCTGGTCAAAAACGAGCCCGTAAAGTATAAATGACCACTCTTATCGGTTGTCAGAGAAGGAAAATAGCCACAAGAGTCTATTTTTTTTGCCCAGATAAAACTCCCGTTAGAATCCAGTTTTGCAATAAAATCTGACGACCGGCCAGATATCCCGGTTGACCTTCGCAAAACATAGGGACCAAAGACGAGCGAATCGGTTTGAAAAGAACCTGCGATATAAACATTGCCTACCCAATCGGTCACGACACTGGAAATTCCCATCGACAGGCAATAATAGAACTTGGCCCAAATCACTTTTCCAGAGGTATCAAACTTTATTAACGGAGAATACCACCCATAACCACTCGGTGGAGTATAGTGAAACGTATCAAAAACGGCGGTTGTTACTATTCCGCTTCCGAGAACCATCGTTCCGGCATAGACATGTCCAAAATGATCTGTTGCTATAGCCCACCCTTCTGATGTCGTAATTACCCCTCCGGTTGTTGAATGTAGCGATTTGCCCCACTCCCACCGATATTGGGCGCCTGCATTAATGGAAATTATCAAATAAATAACCAGTGCTACGGCCTTGATAATATTTTTCATTGGGTTGTATTTTACATGTTTACCCTAAAGATAGAAATTGTTTTGAATATTTTCTATTTTAGATGGTAAGTACTATGAGTGTCCACTCGTTTGGAGTGAGTTTGCAGCGCAGGGATTGTTAAGAGGCGAACTCGTCTCTACATAAGGATAGCGGTTGAAAAATGAAAGCGGGGCGCTCTCTGCTCCCTGCATTCATTTCGGAGCGGGAAACGGTGGGGAAAAATGAGCGGCTTCGCTCTCCGCCCCCATTCCCATTCTTGTGATCCCTATGGTCCTCGAACCAGAAATATTCATTAAAGAAATTACTACATTTCCGCAAAACTGAGTTAGCACGCTACCCCAACAACTCCCTCCTCTCCCTATACACCTTCCATACAAATTCGCCGAACAAAGTATTGGCCCAGGCGAACCATGGGCGGGAGAATTTGGTGGGGTCGTCTTTGTGGAAGGATTCGTGCATGAAGCCGGTACCGGCGTGGGTTTGCTGGAGGGTATCGAGGCACATTTTTATCTCTTTGTCATCGTTGCTGGTGAGACCGCGGATAATGATACTGATGGGCCAGATCATATCCATGCCTACGTGTGGTCCGCCAATACCTTCGCCCGCCTTGCCATTAAAGAAGAAAGGGTTGTTTTCTGAGAGCACATACTTACGCGTATTGAGGTACACCTCGTCCTGCATCATTTCCGGCACCAGGTAGGGGAGGCCCAATAATGAGGGCACGTTGGCATCGTCCATCAGGTTGTAGCTGCCAAAGCCGTTTATTTCGTAGGCGTATATCTCGCCATATTTTTCTGTTTTTATTCTGGCTTCGGCGAGACCCGTATTTATTTCGCCAATCAGCTGGTTCACTTCCTGCGTATCGAATTCGACCTTGATGGCCGCCACTATCTCCAGCATATCCTTCAGCGATCTTACTGCAAAAATGTTGCTGGATACGAGGTAGGGATACACCGTTGCATCATCGCTGGGGCGGAACATGGAGCAGATGAGCCCGTTGGGTTTTGCAGGATAGCCATAACCGCTGAGGGGGACACTATCCGTGGCGTACTTGCTACTACGCATAAAGCTGTAAGGCCCTTTGTCGTGCCAGCGCTGTTGTTCTTTGAAGGTTTTTATGACGGTCTTCATCGCCTCTATCCAGTGGCTATCAAAAGGTGTTGTGTCACCGGTTGCACGCCAGTAGCCATGTGCAAGTCGAATGGGGTAGCAAAGGCTGTCAATTTCCCATTTGCGCTCATGCAGGCCCGGTTTCATTGCTGTTTCATCTTTAGCCCATTCGCTTATTTTTTTGTTGTCTTTGTAAAATGCGTTGGCATAAGGGTCCTTAAGAATGCACTTTGTCTGGTGGTTGATAACGCCCTTTATGAGATTACTGATCTCGGGGTTGTCCTTGCACAACAGCAGGTACGGCCAAACCTGTGCCGACGAGTCTCTTAGCCACATCGCATCGATATCGCCTGTGATCACATAGGTATCTGGTTTGCCATCAATTTTGCTGTAGTCGACAGTAGTATCGAGTGTATTGGGAAAGCAATTTTCGAACATCCAGGCCAGCTCTTTGTTGCCGATGTTTTTCTTCACTTCGGCTATCACCTGTTCAACTGCCTTGCTGGTGAACTTACGTTTGCTTACCGGTACACGCACCACCTTGAAGCTGGTGGCTTCAGTTCCGGCAATGGCGTAACGTGACAATAAAACACCTGCTGCGGCAAGTGACGACTTCTGGACAAAGTTCCTCCTGTTCATACCCTAAATGTAATCAAGGAATGAAAAAGCGCAAAGCAGAAGTTCAGTTTATTCTACCACTAATTTTTTTGTTAGTCGCTCACCGTTAGTAGTGATTGTGAGCTGGTACACACCTGCCCGTACATTCAATTGAATCGGTGTTTCCTTGTTAGTCGAAATTGAAAATTCTTTCACTTTTTCACCGAACATATTGGTGATGATTATGTGGGCTTCTTCGTTAATTATTGATGGGATATTTAGTGTGAAGTTGCCGGAAGTTGGGTTGGGATAAATATCGACAGTGTTTCCATTATTCAGGTTATTCACACCACTTGGGCAATAGAGTACACCAAAAGCAAACTTAGCAGTATCAGCACCGCATGAATTGGTTACGATGTACAGAATCTGCGTGCCGCCAGAGGCTACACCTGTAACTACTCCACTAGAAGAAACAGTGGCCACCGATGTGTTTGTACTCAACCATATGCCTCCGGTTACAGTATCTGCCAAAGTAGTTGCAGCGCGAGGACAAAGGCTGTCAGTACCGGTGATTGTAGCCGCATTTGGGGTAATGCAAGTGTTTATTTCGCGAACACGGTAGTTGCCCATGTCTGCAAAATAAAGATGGCCGTTAAGGTCAGTAGCGAGTCCCCTTGGGTTGTTCAACATGGCTGAG
>CANCOG010000198.1 GCA_947379685.1 Flavipsychrobacter stenotrophus
CGTGGGCCTGATAGCTACATGCTTTCACAACTTAATATCACTGACAAGTCTTGGTCGCACTGTGGTATTGTGGTTATTGAGAATGGCTACCCGTTTGTGTACCACAGCATAGGCGGCGAAGACAATCCAGATGAACGGCTGAGAAGGGATTCAGTGGCATTCTTCGTTTCGGCAGACAGGAATTTTGCGGTAGCATCGGTCCATTATGATTTGAACAAGGCAGCTATTGAAAACCTGACCGGTATTGTACACAGCTATTACCTGCAACGGCCGAGGTTCGACATGAAATTTGACCTGCAGACCGATAGCCAACTCTATTGTTCCGAATTTATTTACAAGGCAATAACCCGTGCAGCAAACGATACAGTGTATATTCCCAAGTCACGCGCCTATGCCCGGGCATTTGTTGGCATTGATGACCTTTTCCTTAACCTTCACGCGCAACTCAAGAAGAAACTCAGCTATAAATAATACTTTTATAGCGGTCAATTAAATAGCCGATGAAAAAAGGTTTTCTTATTCTGTTAACTATGTTCACTTCGCTGGTTTTTATAACCAGCTGCAGCAAAAACACGCCTGAAAGTACTGCCAATGCCTGGCTGACCGCCTTCTATAATCAGGAATATGACGATGCATTGAACCTTTCGATTGAAGAAACAAGACTTGCGTTACGTACGAATTTTATTGGCAAAATAGTTAAACCCGGAGGCTCTGCAAAGCAGGCGGCATATGGCGTGGCTTCCTCTACCGATGCATTGACTACAACCAGTGTTACCATAAAATCTGTAGAGACTAATGGTACTGAGGCTACCGTAACATTTACAATATCGGACGACCCAACAAAAACCTATCCGGCACTCAAACTTGTGAAACAAGGCGGAAAATGGCTTGTGCAGACAGACCCCTCCATACTTACCAAATAAACCTATCCGGTATTTTGCCCGCAAAGTGGCTATTAAATAATACCTTTGCGCACCGAAAGAATTGCATATGAAAAAGACGATTGTTTTTATTTCTACTTGTTTGTTTATTGGCGCGATGCTAACTAGTTGTAACAAAAGCACTCCTAAAGATGTAGCCAGAGACTGGCTCGTTGATTTCTATCACATGGACTATGATGCAGCCAAGAAATTGTCGACTGAAGAGACCAAGCTGATGATCAATACAATTCAGGGTTTCAGTAATTCTTTCGCCGATTCTATTAAACAAAAAGCAAAGCAGGTTACCATCACGATAAAGGATGTAAAGGTAGATGGAGATAAAGCAGTTGCCAAGTTCATAGCATCGAATGACCCTACGAATGAGGAATCTCTGAAGCTTGTTAAGCAAAACGACAAGTGGCTCGTGTTATTTACCAAAAGTGATTTTAAACCTGCTGAAGATAAAGAAGGCAATACAGGCGGCGCTACCATTTCGCCTGACCCTTCTGCAACTGTGCAACCCGCACAACCTGCTGATGCGAGTATGACACCTGATACGGCGAAACAGCAATAGGAAATTGGGAGGTTGCAAATTTGTTAAAGGGGATAATTTTTGGACACTCAGAAGCTAAAATTTCGAAATTTGTTCGTTAAATTTGTATTGCCATGACAAAATCGAAGACAAAACTCATTAAGGTAGAGAGGAAGTTCTCTGTTGACCGGGCTGTTGTTGAAAAGGCTGCTTTGGAAGCATACGCAGAATTGGGGATAGTACTTCCTGGGAAGCAACAATCGGCCAAAAAACTTAAAGCCAAATCTTAGAATTCTTCACTTGACTAACTCCTCGCGAAAAGTTTTTAGCGAAAAGAATATTTTTCGTTCCCTGCGTTTCCCTTCTTTGTGTATACAATGCTAAAAAGCTACGACAATTCTGTTTTTGTTAATTGCCCATTTGATGATGGATATAAAGAGTTGTTGTACGCAATAGTTTACACCATATACAAATGTGGATTTTCGCCAAGAAGTGCACTGGAAGAAGATAATGCATTGGTTAACCGTCTTGCGAAAATAGAGGACATCATAGAACAATGTAAGTTTGGCATTCATGACCTGTCGAGAACTGAAACTAACAAGCAAAACTTGCCGCGCTTTAACATGCCCTTTGAGTTAGGTATATTTTTTGGTGCCAGAAGATTTGGTGGTGAAGTGCAAAAGTCAAAAGTTGCATTGATTTTGGAACGGGAACGATACCTGTATCAGCAATATATCTCTGATCTAAATGGCATAGATACCAAAGCTCATCACAATCAGCCCGAAAAAGCAATAAAAATTGTTAGAGACTGGTTACAATCAGCATCGAATTCAAAAATTGACGGCCACGTCAAGATTATAACTGAGTACAAGAATTTCATAGAAAATTTAATGCCAATTATTGTACAGCATTCAAATCTGGATATCAAGGACCTGACCTTTAACGATTATTGCCTTGTGGTTGAGGCATCATTGGCACCGTACATGAACTAGTTGAAGCGATTGTTGTTTTTAGCAATTCGATAAGGCATACTCACGAACTAATATTTCAACACAAAATGTTGTTTTTCCTTGAACTCTTTTCGGAAAAAGAGCAGCCCCACGCCGTAGAGATCTATACTGCACATCACTTTGGGGTGGTTATAGAGGCGTTGCCATTTTGCTGAATGCCTTTTTGTTTTATGAATACCTGAAACCATAACTGCACAATTATTGGCGAGGTAGGGTTGGTACTTATTGAACAGCCGTACCCAGTCGCCGGGTGCGTCATCTTTAAGCAAAAGTAAGTCGCAGGAGACAGGTTCATCTTCATTGTCATGAGTGAGGCAATGCAGATTGGTATAGTTGTAGTAGCTGAGTATTTTAGCGAGCAGCGTAAAGTAACGTGGCCTTAGCCATTTATATGCCTTCAGGCGGTCATCCTTTTCATTAACGGCGTGCTGGTACAATACCTTTTCGGAAAAATCGTAGGCAAACGGCGAATGTACGCCATGTAACCTTTTGGCTTTCCACCGGTAACGGGCATATTCAGTGAGCGCGTGAAGTGTCAAAGTTCTGTCCTTTCGTATTGCTGAAATATAAAGGGATACTGATGGAGCTCATCCGATTCATGTTTTTCTTCCCATACCATTTTCCAATGCGTATGATCGATGTTTGGGAAGAATGCATCAGCGTCGGGGATTGTTGCATGTACCCTGGTGATATACATTCGTTCGGCCAGAGGCAACGTCAATTCAAAGATCACGCCGCCACCAATTACAAAGGCTTCTGCGGTACCCTGATTTTCCAGCCAGCCTATTGCCTCCTGTGCATGATGGAACAGCATAACACCTTCCGGTAGTTCCAAGGCTTTGTTTTGCGAAAGGACTATGTTTAACCTTCCCGGAAGTGGCCTGCCCAGAGCTTCAAAGGTCTTCCGGCCCATTACGATTGGCTTTCCTAAGGTAGTCCGCTTAAAAAACTTCAGGTCTTCAGGTAAACTCCATGGCAATGAATTATTCCTGCCAATGGCATTATTATCAGATACTGCAACTATAAAGGAAAGGATCATTTTATTGAATACTATAGTCAAATATAGCAAATTGCCGACAAAGACGGTATTAATTATCAATTCGGGCACAATACCCAGTATAATTATAACGACGCAACAAATTGCCAAGCTTCAAAGTAGAATCCATTTAAACTAATGATTTTGGATACCGGCCCACTTATAAACAGCATTTACAAATATGCTATTACGGGTCTTTATAACTCCCTATTCCCTGCTCTTGTATAGCTGGTTGTAAAAATCCTCGGCCAATCGGGTTGGGTAATAGATTTTCTGGGTCCTGGAATAACGGTTGCGCTGGGAAAAATAAAAATTGAGGATGTCAGATCCATCGGTGCAGACTATAACAAGGTCAGGCTCTGTAAACCTGCCCTTCTCCTGGTAGAGGGTCTGGTAGTCTTCCATTGTGTAATTGCACACACCGGCGTTTATTATCTCCTTATTTGGGTATCTCTTTTGCAATATTGAAGTGGCAATATAGTTATTGTCGAGGAACGGACTGTATATCTTGGAATCTCCGAGAATTAAGATCGTTTGCTTTGTTTTTGGAAAAGTCAGGTCATGATCCATCCGCAACCCCTGACTGTTTACTTTCACATGGTAGGGCATGTTATTGTCGTTATCAATGATCTCGTCCTGACGTGGTGGGAGGTCGCCGAATGTTGCCGGCTTCTTTTCATAGTGCTTAATACTGCTTTCCTGGTCTTTGTATTTTGTAACTACAGTATCGAGCAAATCGGCGACAAAGACTGACCCGGCTTTCGACCATATGCCTTCTTCGGGTATCTGCATGATGTCCGAAAGGTCTTTTTCAGCGAATTTGGTTGAAAAATCAAAATAGTCCAACCCCAGGTTTTCGCAGGTTTTTACTATAAAGGGAATACCGTAGGTGTTGGCTAGTGTTGCCCCTTTGCCCACCTCAGGTGAAAGTACAACAACAACCAGCCTTGTATGGTCGTTATCGACAAGTGACTTTAGCGAAATCAGTGAATTAATGTATCCTTCCTGTAATTCAGTATATAACCGGTTACCTGTTATCTGTTGTAAAATTTCGTCATGCGGAATTTTAGGGAAAGCTTCAACAATGCGCTCGTGCTGCGCTTGCAGGGCCATCTCATTAATTGTCTTGTGCTTTCCCTTGCAACTTGCAAACCAGGTCAAAACGGGGATAACGAGCAATGCAAACCATACTTTTCTCATTCCGGAAGAAATAACTGAAGTAACAACACGCATTACTTTATCGTTTACTATTAACAAGGCAATTTACTATTGGGGGTGTCGTGTCACAAGTTGATCCCGGCACGATTACCCTTTTAGGCGAATGCTATTGACTTGAGGTTTCGCGCAAAGACACTAAGGCGCAGTCCCCCAGTTTATTCAATCAAGACTTATTCTTCAAGAAGGAAAGCCGCAAAAAAGTTCCTGTTATTCAATGATACTGCCCCTTAGGTTGTGCCCGTTTATCCCATGGGTTAAAGATACTTAAATAGAAGTAAATTTTGCTAGCCTGCTAAACAACTAGTGTATTTTCCTCACCCCGACCCTCACCATAAATGTCTACAGTCAGGACACATCTTTTTTCAACACATAAGCTGCTCCGTTAGGAGCTAACGCTTTGTAGAAAAACTAACCAATTATTAATTTGCTCCGATAGGAGCATAACAATCCAGCCGAAATCGTTATACTCCTAACGGAGTATGAGTGGTTCATATAATTTTTTCTACAAAGCTATTTCCCCTAACGGGGAATTTTTCCTGCCTGAAGATACTTGTGTCTTAACTGTTAGCCATAAATGTAGAGGGAGATCAATGTCTGCGAATCATGCCCCGCTAAATTCCCTGGAATTGCCGCAAAAAGCGCACATCGTTCTGAGAATATAGTCGAAGGTCATTTACCTGGTACTTTACCTGGGTTATGCGTTCCACGCCCATTCCAAAGGCAAACCCGGTGTATACTTCGGGATCGATGCCGAAATTGCGCAACATGTTGGGATGAACCATACCGCAACCAAGTATTTCTACCCAGCCACTGTGCTTGCACAGGTTACACCCGCTGCCACCGCACACGGTGCAGGAAATATCCATTTCTGCACTTGGCTCGGTGAAGGGGAAGTAAGATGGCCTGAAACGCACCTTGGTATTTTCGCCAAACATTTCGGTAACAAAGTAGTACAGTGTTTGTTTGAGGTCGGCAAAAGAAACGTTTTTATCGACATACAACCCTTCGCACTGATGGAAAAAGCAGTGTGCGCGGGCCGAGATGGTTTCGTTACGGTATACACGGCCGGGGCAAATAACCCTGATGGGTAATGGCTGTGTTTCGAGAATCCTCGCCTGGGTTGAGGAGGTATGCGTACGCAGCACCCAATCGGGGTTGCTGGAAACGTAAAACGTATCCTGCATATCCCTTGCCGGGTGATCGAGCGGCATGTTTAATGAAGTAAAGTTGTGCCAGTCGTCTTCAATTTCCGGGCCTGTAGCCACGCTGAACCCGATCCTTTCAAAGATAGAAACGATCTTGTTCTCCACTACCCTCAGCGGATGGCGGGTACCCAATGGCAATGGTATGCCCGGCATGGTGTGATCTACCTTAGGTCCTTTTGCTGTCGCAGTTTCCGAAAGATCTTTGAATGCTTCGTGCTTCTGCTCAGCCAGTAGCTTAAAGGCATTGAGCAACTGACCGGCATCCTTGCGTTGCTCGGCGGGCACAGTCTTGATTTCACCAAACAGGTGCTTAACAATACCCTTCGCTCCGAGGAAGCGTATACGGTAGTCTTCAAGTTCAGCGGCTGTGGCCGGCTGGAATGCATTTATCTCCTGTTCAAATTGCTGGATCTGCTCCTGTAACGATGGCATAGAGCGCAAAGATAATAAATTGATGAATAGGGATTTTGGGTTTTGAAGAGGTGGAGTGCTTGGGCTTCACGCAATGAGCGCAGAGATTTTACGCAAAGGAGCGCAACGACTCTCCAGGGAAAAGAAATTCGGTAAACGAGTGCGCAAAGCAAGTGAGTTTTAAAGGTATTGTGCTGTTTCACGCAAAGACCCTCCAGGGAATAGAAAACCAATAAATGAGTACGCCTCACTGCCTTTGCGCGGGCTGCCCTCACTAAAGCGCGTAAAATGAACTTTGCGCGCCTTTGCGTAGAATCTCCGCGCCCTTTGCGTGAAACCTCGCCTCACCTCCAAAGGGTATTGCACGCAACTCCGTTATTTACATTGCTTACAAAAGACCCGTTTCCTACTGCTGAATATTAGCCTTATATTTGCCCGTCAATAATAATATTATATGTTACCTATTCAACTATTCAGGCAGGAAAAAGAGCTGGTACTTGCCGGCTTAAAGAAGAAGAATTTTAAAGAAATTGAACTTGTAGATAAAATAGTTTTGCTCGATGAGCAGCGCCGCGCTCTTCAGGTTGAAAATGATAAACTGGCTGCTGTATTAAATACGGCTGCCAAGAATATCGGCATCCATATGTCGAAAGGCGAAAAGCAGGAGGCTGATACTTTGAAGGAAATGGTTACCCTGCACAAGGAGCAGGCTAAAGATATTGCTCAAAGGCTTTCGGCGATGGAAACTGAGGCGCAGGATATGATCATCAGGCTGCCGAATCTTCCGCATAGCAGTGTTCCTTTTGGTAAAACACCGGAAGAGAATGAAATAGTGAGGGCGGGCGGTACAATGCCGGAACTGGGTGCGCACAATATGCCGCACTGGGAGCTTGCTGTAAAATATGGCCTTATCGATTTTGAACTGGGTAACAAAATAACGGGTAGCGGTTTCCCCGTATTTATGGGACAGGGCTCGAAGTTGCAGCGCGCACTGATACAATACTTCCTCAATTTCAATATTGACGCTGGTTTCAAGGAATACAGTCCGGCATTCATGGTGAATGAGGCTTCGGCATACGGAACAGGACAGCTGCCTGATAAAGAAGGTCAGATGTACCATGTAACAGAAGATAACCTCTTCCTGATACCAACTGCTGAGGTGCCGGTAACTAATATTTACCGTGATACTATCACTCCCGAACAGGAATTACCTATTAAAATGACCGCCTATTCTCCATGTTTCCGTCGCGAGGCGGGCTCTTATGGCAAGGATGTGCGTGGACTGAACAGGGTGCACCAGTTCGATAAGGTGGAGATCGTACAGATCGCTCACCCGGCAAAAAGCTATGAAATGCTGGAGGAAATGGTAGTGCATGTTGAAAAACTGCTGCAATCACTCGAATTGCCTTACCGTATTTTAAGGCTTTGCGGTGGTGATATGAGCTTTACATCATCACTCACCTACGACTTTGAGGTATACAGTGCAGCGCAGGAACGCTGGCTGGAAGTAAGTTCAGTATCGAACTTCGAAAATTTCCAGGCCAACCGTATGAAGATCAGGTTCAGGGATGGTAATGGTAAAACCCAGATGGCGCATACACTTAACGGAAGTTCGCTGGCGTTACCACGTATCATGGCATGCTTATTGGAGAATAACCAAAAGGCTGAGGGTATTCATATACCTTTTGCCCTGCAGGCTTACTTCGGCAAGAACATGATCAACTAATTGCTGACGAGAACGGGTTGGGGCTTTCGTTTTATTTTTATTCTGTTTAAACTATTTTATGCTTCAGCGTAAACAATCCTTGTGGCTATTTTTTGCAGCGCTATTAAATGCCTGCGTCATATTTTTTGACCTGTACAGGTGGCACGATAATGTTAATGGAGTCGATTCGAAATTCGAAATTCGGGTTACGAATGAATTCCCATTACTGATTATTGTGCTGGTGTGCGCCCTGCTCCCCATGGTAACGATATTCATGTACTCGCAGCGCAAAAGGCAGCTCAGTATGACGGCGTTCGCTATTGTTGCGGTATGCAGCTTCAATGCCCTGATGCTGACTAAAGTTTCCGGCAAAACGAAGTTGATTCCTGCTGCTCTTGCCAACGGAACGTACTGGGTAGGCGCTGTTTTGCCAGCGATCTCCATTTTGTTTCTCATACTGGCCATTGTTGGTATCAGGAAGGATGAAAAGCTGGTAAAGTCGATGGATAGGCTGCG
>CANCOG010000199.1 GCA_947379685.1 Flavipsychrobacter stenotrophus
CAAACCTGAATGAAGAAAAAGATTCTCTATATAGAAGACGAACAATACCTGGCGAAAATTGTGAAGGATACCCTCGAAATGAAGGGCTATGAGGTCATGCACCGTAAGGACGGGAACAAAATAAGCGATGTTGTGGGTAGTTTTCAACCCGACTGCTGCCTGCTCGATGTGATGCTGCCCCATACCGATGGGTTCGCTGTAGCCAACCACATACACAATATTGATGCACGTTTGCCCATTATCTTCCTTACTGCCAAAACCCAAACCGACGACTTAATAAAAGGCTTTTCTTCCGGTGGTACAGATTACCTGAAAAAACCATTCAGCATGGAAGAACTGCTTGTACGCATAGAAAACCAACTGAAACTCACCAATCGGGAAACATCCCCTACCCAATCCCTGCCCGATGAAGTAAAACTCAAAGCCTACACCTTTTACCCCGGCAAGTATGAATTACATACCCCGACAGGAGTCATCAAACTCAGCCACCGCGAGTCACAGATAATAGGCATGTTGTGCGCTCATACCAACGAAACCCTCGACCGTCGCGCCCTCCTCAACACCGTTTGGGGCGATGACTCCTTCTTCAATTCCCGCAACCTTGACGTTTACATCCGCAAGATCCGCGGCTATTTCGCCCCCGGCTCCGGTATTGAGATCATTACATTGAAGGGTACGGGGTATAGGTTTGTGGTGGGGTGAGTGCGTTCAACCTATTTTCAGGAATTATATAAAATAGGTGCACGAGACAAATCCAGTGCACCTAAAACCTATTTTTATTGATTATTTTATTCCCTATTTAGCATACCTGGCCAATGCTATATCCACCAGTTGTGCCGCTGGCGCCGCCACCATTCTTTGCCAAACCACGAACACCTGAACCCTCTTCCAATAGTCGTCCATTACCAGCACCATGACCCTCATGCTCAATTAATGACATCAAAATTCCTCCTGAATTCTGTCCACGGTCTTTCTTCCTTCCACCTCTTGTACCCACGCCGCCACCATCTTCAACGAATTCTGTCTCAAGTCGCCTGCCGCCCCTGGTACCATCACCATCGACAAAGCCGTTGCCTTCCCGTCCGCCAGAATGAGCAATTGCTAAATTCCCTCCAGAACTGGCACCTCCTTCCTTGACCAACCCATGCGAACCACAACCGCCGTCAGTGGGCGAAAATCCATTACCCTTGCTGCCATGACCTTCCTCGACGCAAGTAATGAACAGCTTCGAACACTCAATTCCATGACTACCACTTCCTTGGGCGGCGGCCCAAAAAGGTAAAAGCATAAATGCTACAACTAGCTTTTTCATGATTTTGATTTTAGAAAATGAAATGCAAAATTACTTGTGTAAAGGATAGCAAACTGATTACGGTCAATAAATATTGTTTTAAAAATAAATTTTAACAATATAGAGCAGCTATAAATTACTATATCAAAAAGCATGCCAGCAAATTGAGAGGCAGTTACCAATAATTCTATTGGCATACCACCCTGCCAACAAACTTATTGGCAAAACCCTGGCCCATCTGCTGTTCTATTGATAAACCCAATTCCGGCATTGATGCCTAAATGGCGGTCATCGCGAAAAAAAATCTTATCTTTGCGGTATAATTTTAAACTACATGGAAGTAAAACAGTTATATACTAACTGCCTGAGTGAGGCGGCCTACTTTATAGCCAGTGAGGGCGAGGCTGCAGTGATTGACCCGCTGCGTGATGTGGATGTGTATATACAAATGGCTGCTGAGCGTGGAGTAACCATTAAGTATATCTTTGAATCGCACTTCCATGCCGATTTTGTGAGTGGTCATATTGACCTGGCGAAAAAAACGGGCGCAACAATTGTTTATGGCCCCGATACACAGGCTGGGTTTACCTTTCATAAAGCCAAGGATGGGGAAGATTTTATGGTGGGCAAGTTGCGTATTACAGCTTTGCATACACCCGGCCATACCTTAGAAAGTACCTGCTACTTGCTGCACGACGAAAATAACGAACCATACTGCGTATTTACCGGTGATACTCTTTTTGTCGGTGATGTAGGTCGCCCGGACCTCTTCAGTGGTGACATGACCAAGGAAGAACTGGCTTCAATGATGTATGATAGCCTGAACAGCAAAATAAAGCCACTTAACGACAACATCATTGTTTATCCGGCTCATGGACCGGGCTCATCATGTGGTAAGAACCTGGGGCCTGAAACCTCCAGCACCATCGGAGTTCAGAAAGCCACCAACTACGCGTTGGCAGATATGACCCGCGATGAATTCATTACCGCAGTTACAACCGGCTTAAATGCCCCGCCCGCTTATTTCCCGCTTAATGCAAAGATCAATAAAATGGGCTATGGCAATATGGATGAAGTATACGAAAAGGGTATGCATCCGCTAAGCATAGCTGAATTCAAGGCAAAAACAGCACATGGCGCCTGGATACTGGACACTCGTCCATCCAGTGTTTTCACCGAAGGTTTTGTTCCTGAATCAATCAGCATTGGCCTCGATGGCCGTTTTGCTGAATGGGCTGGTACAATTCTCCCGTTGAAGCAAGCATTAGTAATTGTTGCTGAAGCCGGTAAGGAAAAAGAAAGTATCACCCGACTGGCACGAGTGGGCATAGATAATATTGAAGGTTTTTTACTGGGTAGTTTTGAAGCCTGGAAGGAAGCAGGAGAAACTGTGGATCTCATCATTGATATTGAAGTAGATGAGTTTGCAATGGATATCCCACATGACGATAGAATGGAGATAATCGATGTACGGAAGGCTGCCGAATTTGATGCAGGCCATGTAAAAGGTGCGCGTAATATTCCCTTAGATACGCTCAGCGACCCATTGCACATTGCAACCCTCGATGACGAAAGTAACCTTTATGTGCATTGTGCTGGTGGCTATCGGTCTGTAATTGCAGCATCACTAATTAAGCGTCAGGGCTACCACAATCTCCGCAATGTGTTAGGAGGTTTTGGTAAAATTAAAACTGAAAAACGCATACCAGTGGTCGTACCAGATAGCGTAGGTGTATAATTGGCACCATAGTTAAATGAAACAATACCCCAGGTGCTTAATGTACCTGGGGTATTTTGTTTCTGAAAATAAGTTCTTAGAGGCAACGCAGTTTATCAACTGCAGCCCTCAGTGTCTCTTCCTGCTTGGCAAAGCAAAAACGGATCAGCTTATCATCTTTTTTATTGTGGTAAAATGCGCTGATGGGGATAGTCGCTACGCCATGTTCTGTCGTTAACCATTGCGCAAAGTCCATGTCCGACATGTCATTAATTCTCTCGTAACTAGCTAACTGGAAGTAACTCCCCCTTGCCGGATTGTGGATCGTAAACGGGGTTTCCTTCATCAGGGAAAGAAACAGGTTGCGCTTTTCTTCCATGATTGCCTGAACATTGGAGGCCTTACCTGACGCCAGATGATGTGCCAGCGCGTATTGAGCGGGTGTATTTGCAGTAAAACTCAGGAACTGGTGTATGCGCCTGAATGCTGTGGTATAGGCCATTGGTGCTATACAATACCCGGTCTTCCATCCGGTATTATTGAATACTTTACCAAACGAATACAGTGCAAAACTCCTTTCCCGTAGTTCGGGATGTTCTAATACGCTGTAATGGCGTAACCCGTCAAATATCAGCTGCTCATATACTTCATCGGAAAGAATGACAATATTAGTGTTTTTTACAATGTCAGCCAATGTATCCCAATCTTCCTTTGTCCAAACTGCTCCGGTTGGGTTATGAGGTGTATTCAGTATCAGCGCCCTTGTTTTAGAGGTAACAGCAGCCTTTACTTTATTCCAATCAACAGTAAAATCAGGAGCGGAAAGTGCTATTGGTACTGCCTTCGCACCATTCATCTCGATATTGGGAATGTAGCTATCGTAGGCAGGCTCCAGCAATATAGCCTCATCACCGGGCTGAAGTACGCAGGTAAAAGCAGTATAAATGCCATAGGTCGCGCCGGGAGTAATTGTTATTTCGGTGTCTACATCTATATCAACATTGTAACGCCTCTTAAAGTCGTTGCACACCGCATGCCTCAAAACCGGCAGGCCAGGCATGGGTGCATACTGATTGTGTCCGTGATGGGCAGCCTCACCCAGGAAGTCTGCCAATTCCTTATCTATTGGAAAATCAGGAAAACCCTGAGACAAATTAATTGCACCGTGCTTGGTGGCCAGCGCACTCATTACCGTAAAAATAGTTGTACCGGTAGCGCTGTGTTTTTGAGGGAACTGCATCATCGTAGTCAAAAATAAAAATAAAAACAGAATAATCCATTCACTACCGGGTTTATAGCCTTTCGATGCTGCAAAAAGACAAAGCCACCGTTTCGTAAAACAGTGGCTTTGCAATAACTATACTATCTGCGGGAGATTACCTGATAAGGGTAACTTCACCTTTTTCAATTCTTTCTTTCGAACCTTTACCATCTTCACAATCATACTTGATGTAGTAGTAGTAAACACCCATGTCTTGTGGCACACCACCGAAGGTACCATCCCACTCCATACGATTATTGGCTGATTCAAACACTGTCTGACCCCAACGGTTTACGACACGGAAACTATGGAACCTGTGGAAGCCTTTGAATACGGGTCTGAAATAATCATTCTTGCCGTCACCATTTGGTGTAAACCCAGTAGGGAATTTAACGGTACAGCATGCGTCAGGAGTGAGTAACACGCTATCAGAAGCACTGCAACCAAATGCATCTGTAACGGTAAGCGTCACATAACCAGGCAATTCTATCTTGCCCCAGATCTTGTGGCTGTGGTTGTTGTGGAAGAAATGCTCAGGAGCCCAGGCATAATTC
This sequence comes from Flavipsychrobacter stenotrophus, assembly GCA_947379685.1. Taxonomy (GTDB): domain Bacteria; phylum Bacteroidota; class Bacteroidia; order Chitinophagales; family Chitinophagaceae; genus Flavipsychrobacter; species Flavipsychrobacter stenotropha_B. Next base: position 4,824 of record CANCOG010000199.1, read on the forward strand.
CTGCTGTAGTCGTCAGTTTCAGCTGCAAGCATAATGCTGTCCTCCATACACAATACCCCATTGAAGTTCGGAGTATGAATTCTTGCATCTGGAAGCGCATGTACCTTAACGGTATCAAATGTCAGCTTACCTGGGCAACCTTCCTCTGAATAGGATATTACACTGATAATGTGTACTCCTGAATCGAGCCACCTTACACTGTATGGTCCACCACTGTTAGAATTTGCGGTAATGATATGCCCGTTATCAAAATCCCAAAGGTAATGATCGGCATTTGCAGACCTCGAGGTCAAAGCTATATCAATAGTATCACCAAGGCAGATATTTCCTTTAATGTAAGCAGTAGCTGTAGGCTCTGGAATCACTTTGATATGAAGAGTGTCAGTAGTGAAGCACTTTCCACTATCATCACTTGCGGTGAGGGTAACATTCTGGAAGTACAGAGAATCCAGCCTAACCACAACCACAGGATCGGATGACGTACCAGTGATGTATGAGGCTCCGGTAGGCATTACCCAGGTATAACCTGGCGCAGTGAGACCCGGGCCATTGTATGCCAAAGTAAGTGTATCGAATTCACACACAAATTTTCTGCTTTGCGTAATAGTGAATACTGGCAGGTAAATAATGGTGCACGATATTGCCGACCTGTCACTTTCGCAACCATTAATAATTTGACTCACATACCATGTTGTTGTGCCAACTGTGGTTGTAGATGGCGTTGGAGCGCCAGCCAATGCAGTACCACCTGCAGAACTCAAATACCACTGAAGGTTTGCGCCACCGGCACCCAACATTGCAGCATTTGAGAACTGGCAATACTCAACATTGGTAGTTGTTGGTGGTGCTGGTTTAGCTATGATAGTTACCGGATCGAAAGCACGGTCACTAACACAACCCAAAATAGTTTGCGTTACATAATAAGAATCGATACCAGCCACAACAGTACTAGGAGTTGGTGCGGTTGCAGAACCACTTACGCCAGGGCCATACCACAACAAAGCTGTACCTGAAGCAGCAACCGGCGATGGTAGATCATACTGACAGTATGTCTGCAGCGTGACCGTTGGAGGTGCAGGTTTAGGATTTACAGTTACTATTAATGGCGCCCTTGAACTTTCGCAACCATTGGTCGTTTGTGTAACATAGAATGTGAATGTACCCGCAACAGCAACCGAAGGAGTTGGCGCAGTTGAAGAACCAGATCCACCAGTAGCGGAGGTATACCATCTCAAACTTGTACCTGTAGCTATTAAGGCAACAACACCCGAAGCGTACTGGCAATAGGTAACATTGGTAACTGCCGGTGGCGGAGGTGCATCATGCACTATTGCAAAGGTAGTATCAGGTAAAGAAGTACATCCGTTTACGGTCAATGTAACCATAAAATATCCTGAGTCAACACTCGTAGCTGAAGTAATTACCGGATTATGTGAGGTAGACGAAAAACCACCCGGACCTGACCAGTTATAAGTAATTGTACCCACTGTAAATGTATCATGCCCATAAAGGTAGAGTGCATTACCAGCACAAATAGGGCTGGAGTTAGTAGCAGTAATTACCGGCCTTGGTGTAACATAAACAGTTATCATAGCTCTTGAACTCTCTGAGCCGGCACATGGGGATTGGGATACCCAAAAATAGTAAACACCTGGTGAATACGTTGATGGCGTAGGTGCAGAAGTACTACCAGTACCACCAGTTGCACTTGAATACCAAAGTAGATTTATACCTGTGGCCGTAAGTGGCGAAGCAAAATCGTCCTGACAATAGTAAACATCGGCTACGCCCGGAGGGCCAAACGTGGACGGAATAATAGTGAGGATAAATGTCTTCTGAGCACAAGATCCCATTGCCTGCGTTCCGGTAATAGTATAAGTCCTGGTAGCACCCATAAGGTTTGGAATGATGATGCCGTTCACAACACCAGTATCATGTACCAGAGCGGTATCACCGGCTGGCACCCAAGTCCATGTTGACCTTGACCAACATTTGTCGGTACCGTAAAGTATTTGAATAGGAAGTGTGTCAGTTAAAGAGCCTGAACAAGAATAAATAGTCGCATCTGAGTCATAACCTACACCGTTTACAACCAGCCGGGGAGACGGAAAGGCACTATCAATACCAAGGGTGCCAGAATAAATATAGGCATATGAGAACATAACACTGTCATGAGCTGGAATGTTACCCAAATTGTATATCAAACCAATCGCAATATCACCTGAAACCGCAGTGTTGCTATTTAAGCCCATGTATATTGTACCTGCACATCCGGCCGTACCAGCCCAAATTCCAGAAAGATCGGTACAGGACAAAGGCCAAGAAGTGAAGATCAATGCCTTTGCACGACAATCTTTTGTACCAAGGCTATACGGGGCTGCTGGAATACCCGTTGCTGTGATGCCTCCTGTTGCCAGAGCTGTAACCAGAACCCTATGGTAGTAATCATTCTGATAAACGATATAATTATCAGTTGTAAAAGACCCGCCAGACCAACTCTGATCATTATCTGGGTCACAAGATCTCATATAATATACGTCATTAATAGGAACAGCATTATTATTGTTTAATACAACTGTAAAAATAACTGCCGCACCAAGTGTATCAACCCTGTGCTGTGTATGAATATCAAGCGTGCCTGTACCAGATCCAACTGAACCCGTCCAGTTAGCAGTGGCTCTCGAACCTACGGTAGACCACCAGGCTCCAAGAGTACCGGGCGTTACCGCATAACCGGAAAAACCACCGGCTGCTGTACAAGAAGATGAATTAAAGGGGTACATGGTACCTGCAGCCTGTACGGCCCATTCTTCCCAAGGGCTTCCAGGGAGCGTATAATCTCCCATGTAAGCAGGGGTACCAGCACTCCAACCGTCCTTACCCCAGTCATAAACTGAAGCGAGAGGTGATGAACCGCCGCAAGGAGGTGTACCTCCATGGGGATGATAGCCAGACGGCGCGTTTACAGAAGTACCCATTGCTCCCGAACGTTGCATACCTACTTCGAGGTATTTGCCCTGGAGGAAAAGGTTGCCCGAAACTATCTGGCCAAAGGCGCCCCCTGCACAAATAGTGCAGGCCAACGTTAAAATTAAATATCCTAAACCCTTTTTCATATCTAAAAAGTAAAAACTAAGGAAAAAATCTGAACAACCTTTAAACTATATTACCAACTAATAAGACAGCAAAAAGTGCCTTAATAGTTGGTAACAGAGAGGGTTTTTTTGAAATTATCTTACGATAGTAATATTACCTTGTTTTGTGATTTTCTGACCATCAACGAAATCTGCATTAAGCGTGTAGATATACACACCTTCAGGCTGCTGAACGTTGTTGTACATGCCATCCCATCCGCTTCCTTCCAGGTTAGCAGTTTCAAACAATTTCTGACCCCAACGATTGTAGATTGTCAGATTGAAATGTTTGCAACCCTTGGTGAAGTAATCACGTGGATTAAAGTAATCGTTAACTCCATCCTTATTCGGAGTAAAGCAGTTAGGTACAGAAACATAGCAATCGTTGCCTACCCAAACAGAGTCGGTAGCAGAACAGCCGCCAATTGTTACAGTTGCATAATACATACCGCTGGTTGCAACGCCAATTGAAGGAGTAGTCTCTCCCGTGCTCCAAAGCCATGAAGTACCAGTTGCTGCAGCATTGACATGATCCCACAAGTAGAGCGTAGACTCACTGCCCACACAAATTGAAGTATCAACACCGAGGTCA
>CANCOG010000200.1 GCA_947379685.1 Flavipsychrobacter stenotrophus
TAAAGCGTAAGATAAGAATTGCAGCAGGCGGCATTCAATCAATTGTCAGGCTGAAACCGTTGCTTAATCCGTTCAAACAGTTTGTGCTTTCATTTCAATATATCAGCCATCGCGTACTCCGCTGGACTGTGACCCCTTTTCTGATGATACTTGCGTTTCTTCTTAACGGCCTTATCTTACTGCATAACAATTCTCTGATATACATTGTGATGTTTATGGGGCAGGCATTTTTCTATGGTGCGTCCCTGCTGGGTATGGTATTTGAAAAACGCCAGGTCAGGATAAAAATACTATTCATACCCTACTATTTCTGCATGATGAACTATGCTGTTGCGGCAGGCATAAGGCGATACCTGAAGGGCAGCCAGAGTGCAGTTTGGGAAAAAAGTAAGCGTAAATAGAATAACCGAATTTTATTTGCATACATCAAAGGTTATTGTTACCTTTAATTGCAAATATAAACCCACATGAAAAGATTCCTTATCCTTTTCTTATTAATTGCCAATGTTCCTGCATTCGCCCAAAAGATCCATTTTTCCGATAAAACCAATCATTGGGTGTATTCATTCAGCGGTTATGATTTGTGTGAAGGAAAAAAGTTTGTTCGGTATGGAATTGATACGATGATGTTTGGGCGCGCCTATCAACCGATGGTTGATTCCTACTATACTGATCCACATACGATTGCCTCCGGATGTATTCCTAAAGGAGCAAAAGGCGATGGCTTATTTATTCGGGAAGACACAACGGCCGGATTTGTTTATGGCATTTGGCCAGAACACGACACTGTGGAAAAAGTTCTTTTTAATTACAATTTGCGAGTCGGAGATTCAGTTCATAATTTGAATGATTCCAGTTGGAGCAAATATGTAGATAGTGTTTACTATATTGACTCTACACCAATTGGCGCATATTTTTATAAGACATTTTTTCTAAAAAGCACTTACCTGTTGGGAAGTACGCCAAGAGACATGTGGTTTATCGAAGGTTTAGGCGCGGTTGGCCATATTTTAAAACCCATTTTCGCGGATGGTTTTGAATACTCTGAAAGACTGATTTGTTTTTCTCATCAATATGCTAATCCAACTTACAACGTTGCAGACTTTACCACCGGTTCCACCCCTTCCGATACATTAAGAAGTTCAGTTGGGTGCATTGCCCTTAATATCTCCGATTTACAACTCAACCCGTCCGTAATAAAGCTCTCCCCAAATCCCGCCTATTCCGATATCACAATTTCCAGCCCTGAGCTCATTAATGAGATAATTATTACCAATATAACCGGCCAGGTCGTTTGCCGAGTCAGCCATAAGAATATTTCTACTTCAATTTCAGTAAATAATCTCCCATCAGGAATGTATATAGTTGAGTTGCGGTCAGGCAATAATGACGAAAAACGTTCTTTCAGACGTTTTATTAAAGAGTGATTATCATGAAGCAAATTTGTAATTGTAAACCCTAAAAATAGCTAAGAATGAAATACATTGTCCTAATTATAATGTTGTTGTCGACCATTTCTGGTAAAGCACAAAAAATCCATTTTTCCGATAAAACCAATCATTGGATGTATACAATGGGCACCTTCGAAGGTTGCGAAGGTCGTATTTATCGTGGTTATGGTCGTGATTCTATTTTAAACGGAGTTAACTACCAGACCCTTGTTGATACTCTCGTGCCATATGTAGTTTGGGGTACAATGACTGGTGGTTGTTTTGGCGCCCAATATATTAACCTGTTTATTAGGGAAGATATACTAGCAGGAAAGGTATATTGCAGGAATCCTCGTTCAGATACTGTTGAAAGGCTTTTGTTCGACTATAATCTCCATATTGGCGACTCAATGAGCAATTACGGCGATATGTCGACAACCTACCGTTATCATGATACAGTATATGCAATCGACTCAACCCTTATTGGCACAACATACCATAAAATATTTTATCTCACGGATGCTCAATACGGCTCCGTGGGTTTACGAAATAATGTTTTCGTAGAAGGTATCGGCAGCCTAAATTGGATTCATGCGCCATTATACACATACTACTTTGAATATCTCGAAACAATACAGTGCTTTTCAACCCGTGGGTATAATCCTGTATTTAACATTCCCTGTCCGAATTATATGGGCACTGTGATTAGTGATACCTTCAAAAACAACATTGGTTGTTCTGTTTTAGGCCTAAGCGACCCATCAATGACTCAAAACATCCAACTCTCCCCCAACCCCGCCTATTCCGAAATTACGATTACCAGCCCTGAACTCATCAATGAATTAATTATCACCAATTTAACCGGCCAAGTAGTTAGCAACCTCGCTCCTAAGAATATTTCGGCTTCAATTGCCGTAAATAATTTCCCATCAGGAATGTACATTGTTGAGATTCGAACTGGCAATAGTAACGAAAGGCGTTCTTTCAGGCGTTTTATTAAAGAGTAACTTTTGGATGATTGAAGCAGAGTTGGCTATTTCGGAATTAAATTCTTAAAAAATTTCAAGCCCCAACTAGACAATTTGGGGCTTGAAATTACTTGAGAAAGATACGCCGCGACCGTTCTTGCTAAATCCAGTCTCTCTTTCAAAAGTTAACATAAATCGTTAATTAATCCCTTCGGCAAGGTTAATACAGCGAATAAACCCTACCTTTGCACACTCAAATAAAAATTAATTAAATGCCAGGTTTTACAGTCGCAATAGTCGGTCGCCCAAATGTAGGAAAATCAACACTTTTTAATCGCCTGATAGAGGAAAGAAAAGCTATTGTTGATGATGTAAGCGGTGTAACGCGCGACCGTCAATATGGTATTGCCGACTGGAACGGTAAAGTTTTTAACGTAATTGATACGGGCGGGTTTGTTGCACGATCTGAAGATGTATTCGAGCGTGAGATACGTAAGCAAGTACATATTGCTGTTGACGAGGCTGACCTTATCTTGTTTGTTTGCGATACAGCAACTGGCATTACTGGCCAGGATACGGAAATGGCAGATGTATTGCGCCGTTCTACCAAGCCAGTTTTACTGGTAGTAAATAAAGTAGATAATAGTGAAAGGGCCTTATATGCCACTGAGTTTTACTCCATGGGATTTGAGCACACATTTATGATCTCTTCCATTTCCGGAAGTGGGACGGGTGAATTGCTTGATGAGCTGGTGAGCCATATATCGGATGAGGAAGAAACTGCTGAACTAGATAAGGACGGCAATCCATTACCCAAGTTCGCCATTATCGGACAGCCTAATGCCGGCAAAAGCACGCTGTTGAACGCACTTGTTAATCAGGAACGCACCATAGTATCGGATGTTGCCGGAACAACAAGAGACACCATTCACACCCACTATAAATTATTTGGCAAGGAGTTCGTTCTCATTGATACTGCAGGTATTCGTAAGAAGAAAAATGTTCACGAAGACCTTGAATTCTATTCGGTTATACGTGCAATCCGTGCGATGGATGAAGCAGATGTGTGCATGATGCTGGTTGATGCCAGCGTGGGTATGACAGCTCAGGATGTAAGTATCTTCAGCCTGGCCACCCGTAAAGGTAAGGGCGTTGTATTGCTGGTTAACAAATGGGACCTCGTACCCAACAAGGAAACTAACACGGCGCGCGATTATGAAAAAATGATCAAGGAGAAGATATCTCCGTTTACAGACGTACCAATCATATTCATTTCAGCATCTGAAAAGACGCGTATTTTCCAGGGCATGGAAAAAGCACTTGAGGTATTCGACAACCGTAACAGGCGTATCACCACATCGGTATTTAACGATATCATGCTAAAGGAAATTGAAAACTTCCCACCACCTATGACCAGGGGCTATTCTGTAAAAATCAAATTTGCGCAACAAGTTCCTACTCATGTGCCTTCTTTTGCGTTTTTCTGCAATCACCCCGATGGCATTAAGGAACCATACAAAAACTTCCTTGAAAACAAGATCCGCAGCCATTTTAACTTTAGCGGCGTACCTGTAAGGATATTCATGAGGCAGAAATAGGCCGCTGACAGTCAGCCGGTTGACCATATTTTATCTCAGATACCCTATCGTTTTGCAATTAACTAATTGCATGTAAAAACATGTCCGCAACTCGATGTATATTGCGTAACTCAACCGAATCAATGCCCGATGGATCAACCCGAAAACCGGTATTTCTGTATCAATAAACCATTCAATATGGTTTCCCAGTTCGTGAGCCCCGATAACGTAGGCCTGCTGGGAGATCTTGATTTTCAATTCCCCGAAGGCATTCATGCTATTGGCAGGTTGGATAGTCATTCAGAAGGTCTTTTGATTTTGACCACAAATAAAAAGGTTACCAAATTACTGTTCGAGAGTAAGATACCTCACAAGCGTAAATACCTTGTATTGGTCAGAAACGTGGTTAGCCAGGAAACCCTTCACCAACTAAGGACAGGCATTACCATGAAAATTAAGGGCGGTGTCGATTATACGACTACCCCCTGCGAAGTCGATATTGTGGAAATGCCGCAAAACTTGTTTCCTGGCGCGTTTGAATTTCGTGCTGACATCCCGCATACATGGCTAATGATGACCCTGACCGAAGGTAAGTTTCATCAGGTAAGGAAGATGGTAAGTGAAGTTCATCACAGGTGTCAGAGGCTAATTCGTGTTTCTATTGAAGACATGGTGCTTGGCGACCTGCCTCCCGGCCACGTAAGAGAATACCAGGAAACAGATTTTTTTCAACAATTGAAAATTGACAACTGGCAAACTAAGGTGAATTAGAGCCATTTTGATAAATATTGCAAACCAACTCTAAGCGCAAAAACATGGATAACGCAAAATTCCGGACTGTTCACCACTCTAAAACTACAATAACCGAACTGATGATCCCTTCCTACGCCAATTTCGGTGGCAAGGTACATGGAGGCATTTTGTTGTCGTTAATGGATAAAGTTGCTTATGTATGTGCAGCAAAACATGCTGGAACGTATTGTGTTACTGCCTCAATCGATCAGGTTGAGTTTTTGGCACCAGTTGAAGTTGGGGAACTTGTATCGTTAAAGGCATCAGTCAACTATGTTGGGAACAGTTCGCTCGTAGTTGGAATCCGGATCACATCAGAGAATGTAAAAACTCAGGAAGTAAAACATACCAACACCAGCTATTTTACAATGGTCGCGATGGATGAAAACCACAAGAATGTGCATGTGCCGGGTCTCATTCTGGAAACTAAGGAAGAAGTACGGCGTTTTGCCGAAGCGCTACGTAAAAAGGAATTCAGGAAACAAAACCGCGCCCATATGAAACAGATAAAGACCCCTCTGGATATGGAACATTACCGTAACCTGCTGCATAATGAAAAATGCCAGATCAACTATCCAATTTGATTAATAATGCTGGCAGGTTACTTTACCGACATTAAATATGACTGAATTACCTTAATTAGTTCCTTGGTGCTAAATGGTTTAACCAAGTAATCATCTGCACCAAGTTCTAATCCCATTTTTCTATCGGCATCGTCGCCGTAGGCAGTAAGAAAAACAAATGGGATATGCTGTAAACGCGAATTCCCCTTGATTTCCTGCAAAATTTCATAACCGGAAATATCTGGAAGATTAATATCACAAAGTACAAAGTGTATATCCTCAGTTTCCAACACGGCCAAAGCTTGTTGCCCCGTTTCTGCTATTACCGGACAAAAATTGTTCACTGCTATCATGTAGCTTAGTGTCTCGCCAAGATTTTTTTCGTCTTCAATTACAAGAATTTTATGCTGACTCATCACTCTGCTTTTTTTTGGGTATTACTATTTTAAAACTAGACCCTATATTTAATTCACTTTCAAAAAAAACCTCGCCACCGTGTTTTTTAACTGCATAATCCAATACCATTAATCCCAGACCCGTGCCTTGTATTCCGCCAACATTCGAGGCCCTGAAAAATGACTGAAAAATTTTCTGTTTATCGGTGTCAGGCACACCAATACCAAAGTCCTGTACTTCAAATACTGTTGATTCTCTTTCGTTTCTTACACTTAATACAGGAGATGGTTTGCCTGGAGAATATTTAAATGCGTTACTTACGAGGTTTACAATCGCGTGCCGCAAGAGTTTCTTGTCTGCTTTTACTGAACAAACGTGTGGTTCTATTGCCAGTTCCAGACTTCGTCCATCGGTACAAGGGTCATACAATTCAGTCTTAAGGTCGGCCAGAAAATCTCTCACATCAACATCAATACAATTAAACTCAACATTTCCCGACTCAATCTTACTTATGGTCATCAACTGATTGAGTATTTCGGTCATTATGGTTACTTCCTTAATGATGCGACCTAACATTTTTTCGGGTGATACTTGCTCCCTGCTAAAGTCATGTCTCGCTACCACCATTTCCAGGATCTCGGCATTTGCCAAAATGATTGCCAATGGAGTCCTTAATTCATGCGATGTGATACGAACAAATTGCGATTTAGAATTATTCAAAGCCTGCTCCTGCTGAATGATACGCTGAAGATCGCGCTCTCTGTTAACTATAGCCGTTACGTCAGAAATCCTGCCCGCAAGGGAAAGATCTTCAGACATGAGAACAGCCTTTGTAAATGTATAATCAATATATTTAACTTCCCCATCAGGGGCTTTCATCTGAAACATCCCAAATTGGGGTGCTCCTGTTGCTTTTAGCACCTCATTTTTCTTTAATACATCAACCAGATCAGCCTTCGAAAGAAGGTCAAACAAATTAATATTGTCACCCTGTGTAAACGCATTACCCCCCAACTCAAGAATTTTAAGGAAGGAATCGTTATATAAATTCGCAATTCCATCCTCCGAACACCTGAATACTCCGTCTTTGATAATTTCCAGCAAATTTCTTATCCGTTTTTCCTGTATTTCAGCAAAACGCTCATTTTTAACCTGTTCAGTAATATTTATACCATACCCAATTACGTAATCTACCTCACCTAATGCATCAAGAATCGGATAATAGATCTGAAGCATGAACACCATTTCTCCCTGTTCACTTTCATGTTCTTCAATGAACCTCGAAATTTGTTTTGAAGCTACCGTTGCGTTAAAATAGCCCGATCTCAAATTTGCAAGTTCTGTATCGAAATTCCTAAAGCTACAATATTCATGAATCGTCTTCCCTATCATCCACTCACGAATGTCTTCCTCCTTTACCGCACTCTTACTAATATATTGAAATTTCTGATCTCGCGATGAAATGACAATCTCAGCGGGAACCTCGTCTAAAATAGTCTGGTAGTATTCTTGTTGCGACTTCAAACGGTCTTCGTAGCGCTTTTTTTCAGTAACGTCCCTATATATCCACATGTAGCCACCTTCAATTGGTATAAAATCACGCACATATATGGAACCATCACTCATGTAAATTACTTCATCTACCACACTCTTCTTACCAGCTATCAACTCCTCAACTCTCTTTTCAAATTCATCGGGATATTTAAATATTCCTTTACCCTCATTCAGCGATTTTGCAGAATCAATACCAACCATCATTTCAGGAGTTTCATCCAGCAGCATCAATTCACAGAACTTCTGATTGACTAACAATAATGTGCGGTCGTCTTTTTCGAAAAGCACCCCGGAATTGAAATTATTGATAAGTTTCAATAGACGTTCCGATGAATTCTTTAGCTCAATATCTTTAAGTACCTTTTCATTAACATCGGCCAGAGTACCTACCATAATAGACGGTGAGCCATCTTCATCCCATTCAACCGCCTTCCCCTTTGCCTTGTAATGCCTGTACCTGCCATCTTTATTTTTCAACCTCAACTCTACATTATAATAAGGAGCCTGAGGTGTAAGCGACGGAATAAGTATATTGGCATAATAATGCAGATCTTCCGGGTAAACTGTCTCCACCCATCCGGCCAAATCAAATTCATCTTCTTCATTATAGCCGATCAACTTCTTAAAGAGACTCGAAAATTTTGTCTTCCTTTCCTTCCTGTAATATACCCAAACTCCGTGATCGGCTTCCTCAAGCGCAATTTTCCAAAGTTGATGACTTTCAGCCAGGTCTGCAACATACTTTATGTACCACGAAACATCTTCGAGCGTAAGAAACCAGCCCTTAATAGTTCCATCGTTGTTGAACAAAGGATGGGCGCTAATGCTGAAGCCCAGTGGCGTCCTATTCCGGGTAAAACCAACGTTTTCAAAACTAAATGATCTGCCAATGGACATCTGCTCATTGAATAGCTCAGCCACGAACACTGCAACTTCCTGAGTGCATAAGATATTCTCCAGCCGCCAGCCAATAACCTCCTGACTATTATAGCCCGTAATTAACTTAAAGGTTTGATCAACCCATTCTATATTTCCGTTGGTATCAGTGAGAATATTTCCATGTATATTTTTCCTGTCGTTAATGTCCAAACGGGTAAATGCCCTTGTATCCTGGGCAATCTTAAAAAAGGTCTCCTGATTAACATGGCCAAAAAGGTCGTTTTCAGATAAGATATAGGTAAGTCCCTCCTGTCCCTGAACATTTGTCAGGTTAGGCAATTCCGAATTCTCTCTGATAACTTCTTCTATACAGTGATATTCAGG
>CANCOG010000201.1 GCA_947379685.1 Flavipsychrobacter stenotrophus
ATATGAATGGTGAAACGCTTGTCGGGTGCCGCATTTGCCGCGTTCGACTGAATGTACACATCCTTAAAGAAGTTACCATGCTGCTCTGCCGTACGGAGGCCTACCTTAATGTGCCCCTTCTTGCCAGGTAATACAGGTGGCTTGTCCCAATCTACATTGGTGCAACCACAAGATGGATTAACATCCTTAATGATCAATGGCTCGGTGCCGGTGTTCGTAAATTCGAAAGTGTAATTAACGATCGGTCCCTTTGTGACTTTTCCGAAATCATGCGTGTCTCCACCTTTGAATTTTAAAGATGGCCCTTTCACTTTTTCTGTCTTTGCTTTGTCCTGTGCCATAACAGCAGGCATAAACCCTGCCAGCGCGCATACCAGTGTGATGATTACTTTTTTCATTGCTATGTGTTTTGTGTTCTTTTGTGTAAAATTATCTAAATATATCGGATAATGCTACCAATTGTAAAACTGTGGTTGTACTGAGGTAACCGGCGGTATTATTTACCGGTTTCTTCTACCGCATCGCCCTTAAGATATATTGTGTAGCGCTTTTCACCATTGGGTACAAACGCATTGCTTTGGATGTATACGCCTTTATTAAACACTCCTGTAAGCTCCGAAGTTTTTACGCCGAGTGTAATATGACCTTTTTGGCCGGGTAGAACTGGTTTTTTATCCCAGTCTACATTAGTACAGCTACATGATGGCTTTACGTCAATAATGATGAGCGGTTGTTTCCCGACATTAACGAATTCGAAAGTGTGCTCAGCTACCGGACCCTTCTTTACTTTCCCGAAATCATGAGTTTCACCGTTGGTGAATTTGAATTTTGGAGCATCGGCACCCGCCTGTGCAAACAATGTGGCTGAAAATCCTGCCAGTACGCATAATAGTGTTAAGACTGCTTTCTTCATATCGTGTTGTTTATTTCAGGCATGAAAATTAATAATCCCTGATGAAAAATTATGTTAATTAGTGCACAGGTTGCTTTTTCTTACCCTGTTTAGTTAAGTATTGGCAACAACCGTGCCATTTATAAATGCAGAATGATGCAAAATGGTTGCATAACAAACTTTTAACTGATTGGGGAGGGCTTCGATTGGTTCGGGCTACCCTGTATTATAAGTATAAAAACACTCTGGCTTTTGTCATTCTGAGTGCAACGAAGAATCCCTCACATCTCGTTCTTGCTCGCTAGCTGGATACTCTCTTCAGGCGGGCGGGGATTATCACCCCAGTCAATTCGTAGCGAAGACTGTCTGCCGACACGCAGTCTCTAAGAGCGGGCAATTTTTCCTGCTGAGCAAGAACGTCGTGTAGAGATTCCTCTTACGTCGGAATGACAAAGTCAGAGTGTGGGTAGCGTATGCAATATGGGTGATGCGAAATCTATGCCATTCACGGAATAACAAAACGGGCTACCCACATTTGAGCAGCCCGCTTCATTTTAATCATATAAAATAACGTGAATATTCTTACCAGCCTAACAAATATGCAAAAATCAATGGTGCAACTATTGTAGCATCACTTTCCACAATGAATTTTGGTGTGTGAATATCGAGCTTGCCCCAGGTGATTTTCTCATTAGGAACGGCACCACTATAAGAACCGTAAGAAGTAGTACTGTCGCTGATCTGGCAGAAGTAACTCCAGAATGGAACGTCGTGCCATTCAAGGTCCTGATACATCATAGGTACAACACAAATAGGGAAGTCACCGGCAATACCGCCGCCAATCTGGAAGAAGCCAACACCCTTGCCTGATGAATTTGCCCGATACCATTCGGTAAGCCACATCATGTATTCAATACCGCTTTTCATGGTAGATGGTACCAGTTCGCCCTTAATGCAATATGATGCAAAAATGTTACCCATCGTGCTATCTTCCCAACCCGGAACGATTATCGGAATGTTTTTTTCTGCAGCAGCAATCATCCAGCTGTGCTTCGTATCAATTTCGTAATGCTCGCTCATTACGCCACTGAGCAATAACTTGTACATGTACTCGTGCGGGAAATAACGCTCGCCCTTGTCCTGAGCTTCCTTCCATATCTTGTAAATATGTTTCTGTATCCTCCGGAATGCTTCCTCTTCAGGTATACAAGTATCAGTCACACGGTTGAAACCACCTTCGAGCAATTCATACTCTTGTTCTGGCGTAAGGTCGCGGTAATTAGGAACGCGTTTATAGTGCGTATGTGCGACCAAGTTCATGATGTCTTCTTCCAGATTGGCGCCCGTACAACTAATAATTGCCACCTTATCCTGGCGAATCATTTCGGCAAATGAAATACCCAGTTCTGCGGTACTCATGGCTCCGGCCAGTGAAACCAGCATCTTGCCGCCTTCCAGCAAATGCGTTTCATAACCCTTGGCAGCATCCACCAGTGCAGCCGCATTAAAATGCCGGTAATGGTGCTGAATAAATTGCGATATTGGTCCTTTGTTCATATGTGTTGAATAGTTCTGTGTTTTTGAAATGGCGATTTTTTCTGAGATATGACGGCAAAAGTAAATTAATTTAGCCAGTTTTATTGCAGTACGTTTTGTTGCCAGATATTGTAATAGCTGTGGTAGATAGCCTACATACGCACCAGTCAATAGCAACGAACTGCGCAGCAATTATTATCAAATTGTTACCACACTATGAACTATCAAAACCAGCAGTACTTTTACATCATCAAATATGGATCAAAGCAATAACCCCCCAACGATCCCTGGTTCCGGAAACGGATTTTCTCCCCCGGACTACCAAAACGACCCGCTCTGGCAAAGGATCTGCCAACACGAACTGGATGATAAGAAAGCCGCCCGGCCACTTTCCAGGAAACTAGCTGAAGAGCAAAAATGGCCACCCGAATTCACAGAACGCGCCATCGCAGAGTACAAGAAATTCGTCTACCTCTGTTGCATATCTCCACACGGCGCTTCTCCCTCCCAAATTGTTGATGAAGTCTGGCACATGCACCTCACTTACACAACCGACTACTGGGGCAAATTCTGCAAGGAAACATTAGAACAGGAACTCCACCATTATCCCTCTACAGGTGGGCCGGAAGAAAAGCTAAAGCATGACAGGTGGTATGGTGAGACGCTCAGGTTGTACACATCCACCTTTAACGAACCTCCTCCCGAAGATTACTGGCCACCACCACCGCCTTTTGAAATAGACCCCGAACCAATAGTGCTTCCCAAGCATTATTTCCGCGAAGCTGGCAGCCTGAAAAGATGGCTTCTACTGACAATACCTTTCTTACTTATCCTCGCATTTTACTCCACGGTCAATCCGTTCCATCTCAAAGGTCCAGAGTTTCTATTCTTCTTTATTGTGTTGAATATAGTATCCTTTATCGCAGTCAGTATCTCCCTGCAAGCAAAGAATAGTTTACTCGAAGAGCTGATCAGCAATAACCTCTCCTTCCATAGTAAGTACGAACTGGAATTCCTCAGGGGAGATAAAGAAAGAATGGCACTTAACATTGTTGGGGAACTGCTTGACGAAGAAATTCTGATTCCACTTGGTGATAAAATATTCCAGGTTGATAAAACCAAGGTCAAAAACAGCCCCAATCCACTCGCAGAAGTACTTTCTGGTTACGATCAAATTACCTCAGAGGAGATCAAGCAACAGGTCGGCGAACTAAATTTAACGATACAATCGAAATTCAGCCGAATTGACTGGGAATACGACAACAGGTTCAATAACAGGCTGGTCCCATTACTAGCTGCTACAATCGGTACCCTAAGGCTGATACAAGGTTTCTGCAACCACAGACCCATAGGCTTTCTGGCAGCCTTGCTGATCATTTTCTATCTAGTTTACCGGCTACTCTTTAAAGCAAATACTTTCGAAAGTACCTGCCGCTACCTCTTCAGAGATGCATACCGCGATACAAGTGGAGATTGGATGATACAAGATACCGGCATCCTGGCGATAACAGGCCTTTGGTGGGAAGAAAACAACAGAAGCTGGGTAAAAGCTACGAACAACGGAAATGGGTCCGGAGGCGGGTGTTCGGGTAGTGGAGGTGGTTGTTCAGGCGGTGGAGGAAGTTGTGGTGGAGGATGCGGTGGGTGTGGAGGTTGCGGAGGATAAATCCAAACCATTCAAGATGTAAAAGAAAAAAAGCAGCCGGGAAACCCGACTGCTTCGTCATTTCAATTATTATTTTCTTAAATAAACCCCATTTAGCAATTAAGCCATCGAGCCATTAGGTAATTAACTTACAGTTTCTTCCTGCTTCAAAAATTTCTTAACCCATTCAGTGGTGATAGATTTTGGCCTTTCCAGCGGGAATCCAAGCGCCCTGTCCCAGCAAAGGCTGGCAAGTACACCCAGTGCGCGGCTTACGCCAAACAACACAGTATAGAACTCTTCTTCAACCAGACCGTAATGTTTCAGCAATGCACCTGAATGAGCATCAACGTTAGGCCATGGGTTTTTGATCTTTCCTGTACCCTCGAGAATTGGCGGTGCCACTTCATATACATTCCATACAGTTTGTACGGTTGCGTCATCTGGGCAATGGCGTTTTGCAAATTCCATCTGCGCGGTAAAGCGTGGATCGGTTTTGCGTAAAACAGCGTGGCCGTAACCTGGCACTACCTTGCCTTCGGTGAGTGTTTTACGAATGTAGTCGGCGATCTGATCCTTTGTAGGTTGCTCAGAATTCAACTCTTTGCACATTTCTTCAATCCAGCGAATCACTTCCTGGTTAGCCAGGCCGTGTAACGGACCAGCAAGGCCGGTCATGCCAGCGGCAAAAGAAAGATAAGGATCACTCAGGGCAGAACCAACAAGATGGGTAGCGTGGGCCGATACATTACCGCCTTCATGGTCGGCATGAATCACCATGTACAATCGCATCAATTCTTTGAAGCTCTCATCTTCGTAACCAAGCATGTGGGCGAAGTTTGCACTCCAGTCCAGCATGCCATCAGGATGAATATGATCACCGTTTTTATATTTACGGCGATAAATGTAAGCAGCAATACGTGGCAGGCGTGCAATCAAGGTCATTGCATCTTCATAAACATAAGACCAATGTTCTTTTTTGCTGATGCCATCGTTATATGCTTTTGCAAATTTTGACTCAGTTTGTAGCGCCAATACAGCAGCAGTGAACTGCGTCATTGGGTGTGCTGAAGCAGGGAATGCTTCGATAACGTCAAATACGTGATTCGGAACATGCGAGCGACGCGCCCAGGTAGAGGAGATATGCTCCACATTTTCCTGGTTTGGCACTTCGCCGGTAAGCATGAGGTAAAATAAACCTTCGGGCAAAGGTTCATTGCCGCCCGGAGCTTTTGCCAGTTTCTCCCTCAGTTCGGGAATTGAAAATCCACGGAACCTGATACCTTCATTAGCATCAAGCAACGAAGTTTCGGTAACCAGGCCGGTGATGCCACGCATGCCCTGATAAACCTGGGCAAGAGTAACCTCCTCAAGTTTCTTATTGCCGTGTTGTTCTATTAAGCTTTTTATTTCTTTGTTCTGGATGTCTGCCTTTTCTTTAAAAAGGTCTTTTACGTAGCCCATATAATTAAATCGATTGATTTGCGGTAACAGGAATTAATAATTCTGGTGTAAAGATAATAAAAGTGCCATAACCCAAAGTAAAGAAAAAAAGAATTTACTATTGAATAAGGCTATAATGGTAGCTTTTGTGTATAAAATTCATTAAAGCAATGATATAGGGAGTGTCCGTTATATTTAATTGGGGAAAATGCAAATTTAGAGAGGGCATCTGGATTTGTGGTGCCATCGGGTGTTTACATCGCATAAGTTTTTTATGCCTACATTTGGAGCTAATCTTTTCTCATGCTTGGAGCACTGCTTAAATGGTTGATCAATGGCTGGTTATACGTCACCGGAAAGGTGTTGACGTATAGCGATAACCCATGGCTGCAGGGGCCAATGTCGGACAATGAGATAGTAGGGGACCAATTCTACAACCATTTTGCCGGTCGGGAGGGGTTGGTGGTCAGTGCGTCCTCTGATGGTGGCTTACTGGATAACTTCAGTGAAGTGATGTCGCCCGACGACCCTTTGGCCGGGAATTTAAACCCGCGCATCAGGCATTTCTACGAGCACACCGGCCAGTATAAACTGGAGGTCTGGTCGCAATGGTATTCACCCATCAGCTTTTTTGCCAGGATTCTGATACGCAGTGTGAGTACCAAAATGGATCAACTGAATATCCCGCTTGATCCGCTGGAAACGAGCAGGGGAATGAGCAATCAGGTATTGCAACTCAAAAATCCCGCTACTGGTAAATTGAAATATGCCTGTTGGTTGCGCAAGTCTATTCTATCGGGTAGGGTAGTGTATGCCGGGTTTTATTCCGCCTGCACTTCGAAAGGATTGCCCTATGTTAAGGTGGTATTTCCATTACCTGGCGGCAATGTAACAGTGTTGTTGCATGTGGTCGTGCAGCCCGATGGCTCAGTAAAATTGCTTTCTGACGGAAAGAAGATCGGAGATTCCGGTTATTACCGTGTCGCCCGGCATAATAATGAAAGTGTAAAAGTGCGCTATATTCCACTTAAGGAATCGATTCATGTTTTTGAAGATGAAGAAGGCGTACTACGCACTGATCATCAGTTTTCATTTTTTAGTATGAAATTTCTGCATTTGCATTACAGGATAAACCCAGTTAAATAAGCGCAATTCTGAATACCTACCTGTTGCTTGTCAGGCAAGGTCGAGTTTCAATATTTGCGCTCTGTAAGCATTGGGTAGCAAGAAGGATTTTGCAAATCTGCCTATCTTAATCTGCTTGGTCATTTTATACAACGGTATAACGCCTGAGAGTATTTTATATCTCTTGAATTGCAACAGCTCCAGCACCCTTGCCGGAGCCAACTCTCGTTGCACATGGAGTACCAGCCCATACCTGAATGCTCCAAGGTGTTTCTTGTATTGTGCAAACAAATGTGGCGTATACTGGCTGAAGACAAGATCTTGTTCCAGATGAGTATTTCGGTCCGTCAGCCAGTCTCTATAGTTATCCGGTAATTGTGAGATGCCCATATGCTTGCCCATCCGGAAGAATACATCATACACGTCTTCTTTTTCTTGATTCGTGCAATCGCGTTCCAACAGTTCAAAAGCCCTTATAGAATAATCGATTAGCATATACAGGACATCGCGGTAGGCCCATTCTGGTATCTGAGCATTGCGTTGCTGTTCAATTCCTTTATGAATATTTGCAATGGTATCAATTGCCGCAAGCGCATCTGTTTCTGTAGCAAAAATGATCTTGTGGGCATAGGCCACTGTACTGAACAGCCGGCCTAATGGGTCACTGGGTAATTTGCCGGTGAAATAAAGCCAGTCCACTGCTTTGTTCAGAGCAAACTCGGCCGCAGCACCGGCAAATATAAACAACACGGTATCGCTGCTCCCCCATATCTGGCGCACAATAGAATTTTCCCGAACAAATGAAACCTGTGAAGCCATAATTATTATATAAATGTCGTGAATGAAAATTGAAATCGGGTGTTGCTCCGGTTAAATGTCTGTTATTACCTCGCCACATTTGCCCGGACAGCCCACCACCAAAGGCGTAGCCAGTTCAATTGGGGCAGGTGTTTTCCCCGGAATTTCGGTTGACGGATTTTGGCTGGCGCAATACGAAGTTGTTCAATTACAGCAACAGCTGGAGTAGACAATAAACCAAGCCAGTTTACTCCAACCAAGGAAGGAGTCTGCTTGCCGCGGATGTAAGCAATACGCATGTCCCTGTGAAATTCGGGCATGATAAAGAAAGATATTGCAGCCGAGATGAGCACCGGAAATGATCTGTAGCCATTTCCCAGCAGGAAGTACTGCAAGCAAGCCTCGCCCCGGTCGTCGGCGGGATAGCCGAGAATGGCGTGTTTAATATCATGTCCTTCATAATATTTGAGAAGGCCGAGGTCGTGGCGGTCCCAGAAGGCCAGTAACAACGCTCCAAGCGTACCCGGTTCCATTTTTCGAAGGTCGTGCTCGGTAAATGGAAATTTATCGATCCGGCATAGCAATCTGATTACTGGTAACGCCAGTTGGTGTATGCTCCATGCCAGGAGCCTTGTGCGGCATTGTTTAATGAACTGTATCATGGGAAGTAGATTGGATTTTATATTGGGTGATGGTGTTACGCAGCAGCAGTACGCTTAACGTCGAGGTGGCCATGGGAGTAATGGCAAACCAAAACAACTCGCCGTTAATGCTATCCAGTATTGATGCAACAGTAAACGAACAGGCAGCTGTGGCTGCCGGCATAAACAGGCAATGAGTCGTGTGCGAGCACTATGGTTATAGCGCCGTTGCCAAAGCAGCAACAGATCGAATAGCAGCAGTGCAGGCAGCCCACCTACTATTGCGAATGGCGTTACGATAAGCCCGCCGGGCCCCAAAAACAGGCACACAGCTATTGTATTTAATGCCTGTGCGAGCCCCCAAATTTTAAATGCAATCATAAAAGTACTTTTTATTTCAAAGTTAAATGAGCAAAAAAAATCAAAGCTGTTTGTCGACTGGCAACGATGGTTC
>CANCOG010000202.1 GCA_947379685.1 Flavipsychrobacter stenotrophus
CTCTTTTACTTCTACCGGAGTAAACCTTACTTTTCCAAACAATGCTTCTCTGACCGCAGAATTACCTCCATCTGCCCCAACAAATATATCTCCGTATTCTGTTGTACCATCTTCAAAAACGGCAGCAATAACTCTTTCACCTTCGTAAATAAAATGAGAAAATATCTTTCCATCCTTAAGGTTATTATCGGCAAACGCCAGATATAATAAATGTATAAGGTTTACACGTTTAATACATTGCCATGATGATAACTTCTGATGTTTCACCTTATGTCCATCAGGCCGTTGTAGTATGAACTCATCAATGACCTTACTCTTGATTGGAATGCCATAATAATCGCTTATCTTTTGTAGAATTGCGATTCCTTCGTTATGCATCAAAAATGCGTGACCACGACTTGGCATGCCCAAAGTGCGTTCGCAAACAACAACATCAATGTTATTCTGGTCAAGTAATATGCCCAAGGCCAATCCAGCAATACCCCCCCCAATTATAACTACCTTCATAACAAAGTGGTTTTAATTCTGTCAAATGCCTGTTGAAGTATTTCTTCTGAAGTCGCAAAACTGACCCGGATAAAGCCGTTGGCTCCTTCGCCAAACCATTCTTTCATACCAGGTACCACCCTTACTTTAGCTTCGTTTAATAGAATTTCACTCATTTCAATACTCGTCTTACCTGTAGCAGTTATGTTTGCGAAGGCAACATAACAACCTTCTGGTGCAATACAACTAAACCCTCTAATGGAGTTCAGGTTGTTTACAGTAAGGTCCCTCATCGCCTGAAGATGGGAAATGAAACCACTAAGCCAATATTCGCACTTATCGAGCGCTGCCGTAGCTGCAATCTGAGACACGACGTTCGCTCCGTGAATTGTAGATCCATGCAACGATGCATCAATTAAACGCTGAAAATGCACCTGATTTGAAGCCATAACTGCCCCGATACGCAAGCCTGCCAAACCGTATGACTTACTGAAACCGGTTACGGTTACTGTTGTATTACGTATTTCGTCACCCAGCGAAGCAATACTGGTATAGACTGCGGGTTGAAAAACAATATCGCTCCAGATCTCGTCAGATAATATGATCAGGTTGTGTTTTACGGCAATTGATCCCAATTGTAATAACTCTTCTTTTGTAAATACCTTCCCGGTTGGGTTTAAGGGATTACAAAGACATATCATTTTCGTCCTTGTTGTAACAAGTTCCTCCAACCCAGAAAAATCAAGCGCATTTGTACCTGCTGGAATGGAAAAAGGTACTGCTACCCCACCCACCGATTCCACAGAATACCTGAACAGAAAATCTACCGGATCAAATATGATAGCTTCGTCACCCGTATTTAAAAAGGCTTTGCATGTGATGTAGATACCAAAAGCAGCACTATCAACAGGGAAAATAAATGCAGCATCTGCATTAATACCTCTTTTGTTGCGAAAATAACCTGCCATGCTTTCTTTAAAAACAGGTAGCCCATCGGGAGGGCCATATGAAAAATATCGGCTGCCAGAATATTCTTTAATTGCTTCACTTATTTCGACGGCGCAGGGAAAATCCGGGTCGGCAGCGGTCAGAGGGATTACACCTTCAGGCACGGTAGCCCACCGAAGGTTGTATGCCCTTTGTTTAAGTATCGCTAAATCGACCGTACTGCTGTGAAACATAATATAAATATTGAAAAAACCTTGTTTTTCGATTACAAATAAAATTCAGCACTACCACAATATGGCGTGCCGACAGAACCGTAAAACAAAAAATTAAAAAGCTTGATGCCAAGAATAAAATTAGGCATTTTTTCAACAAAAACAAACTAATCAATTCACTATCAATTATTTATATAACAAATATACCAAGCACTAATAATACCAACGTAACAAGTTGTTAACAATTATAATTTTAACAGATCAATAAACTTTTCTTTTTCAAGAGGCTTAACTATGAAATCTGTTACTACATCTATACCCTTTGCACGCTCGAGATCGTGTGGTGAAATGGAAGACGTGAATATATATACTCTAATTTTCTTTCCGATAACTGGTTCAAGCAAAACATATTCCTTCAAAAATGCCCATCCATCCATAATAGGCATGCTCAGATCCAGCAGAATAATGTCTGGCAACAGGTCCTGATTTCCAGCAATTTCCTTAAGATATTCTATTGCCTGCTCACCATCACCAAATTCCTTGATATCGCTAACGAGTTTTGTAGCATTGATCGTTTTCTTGGTTAAAAAAACAAAAAGTTTATCGTCGTCAACTAAAAATACGCTTAGTGCTGGCTTCATACGGATTGTGTTTTAAATTCAATAAAAAAAGTCGTACCAACATCAAGTGTGCTTTCTACCCATATTTTCCCGTCCATCGCCTCCACCTGTGTTTTTGTCATAAATAGTCCAAATCCCTTTGCATTTGGGTGCCTGTGAAAAACTTTTCCAATTTTGAAAAAATTATCTTTGTGCTTTTCCAGGTCCACTCCTAGTCCATTATCTGCAACTGTGAGTATGATTTTATCGTCTAGTTTCTTTGTTTGCACTGTTATCAGGGGTTTCCTTTTGGGGGAATGGTATTTCAGCGCATTGCTCATTAAATTCTGAAATATGCTAAAAAGGTATTTATGGGGATAGCGAACAGCCGGAGCCTCATCAAACAACATCTCAACCACAGCACCTGTTTTTGTTATTTCCATTTCATACTCTCCGAGCACACGTTTCAGGCAATCAGCCAAAACAATGTTCTCTGATTTTATGTCATGGTCCTGCTTGATCTGAATTGATTCCACCAACTCATTAAATGTGGCATGCAGACTTTCTATAACAGGACTAAGTTTGGAAATAAGGTCATTCTTTTCATCTTCATCTTCACTTTCCTGTATGTATTCAGCAAGCATAGACATGTTTACGAGAGGGGCCCGTAGGTTGTGTGACACAATATTGCAAAAATCAACCAATTGTGTGTTTTGGGCCGATAATTGATTTACCAGAGCATTTTGCTTTTCCTCCAAAATTTTACGCTCTGTAATATCAATACCAAACCCAATTACCATTGAAAGTTCATTGCGATCATCATAAACTGGAAAAATTCTCCTCAAACTCGTAAAAGGATTTCCTTCCGGGTCCTTAACTGTATCTTCCCACCTTATCTCTTTCCCCGTTTCCTTTACCTCAAGAAACATGGCACGACGTAGTTCCGCCAGTGACTTATCCCTTTTGCGGTATTCGCAATACTCAAAATCGTCTTTTCCGACTATGAATTTCCTATACTCTTCATCTTTTATTGCGCCGGGATTCACAAACAGATATTTGTGATTAGCATCGAAAACGGCAATGTCCGTAGGAAGACTATTAAGAATGTTCTCGTAGAATTCCTTTTGCTTATCTAAAATGCTGGCAGCAGAAATCCGGTCGGTAATGTCATTGATAAAACCAATAAAAAAGTGTTTGCCATTTAAAACAGTTAGGGAAATCCCCAATGCAATTGGGAACTCAATTCCATCTCTATTGCGGGCGATTATTTCTACTGAATCTCTGGCAACCTCGCTATTATTAGTTTGGTAGCTGCTCAATCGTTCAAAATGGCTTTCATGAAATCTCGCTGGAAGAACTGTAGTATGAAAGTCCTTTCCCTTTACTTCGCGTTCCGCCCAACCAAATGTACGTTCCGCCTTGGGGTTCCACTGCAAAATGCACCAATTCTCGTCCATCACTACCACTGAGTCCACAGCATTCCTAAAAATCGCACTCATCAGTTCCGTGCTCGAAGAATCACGCTTTACCTCGCTTTCATCTTCCTTTTTTGAATCAAACGAAACCGCCAACTGTCTGCCCAACCTACGCAAACCACTAAGCTGCCTTTCCGTAATTGAACGCACCTCGCTGCTGGCAACAAGAAGATAACCTAAAAGGTAACTATCACTATCAAATACACATATGCAGGTAAAAAACCGAACAAAAGGAGACGACAATACATAGGGGCTATTAGCAAATATATTATCCTTGGTCGCGTCTTTTACAACAAGTAAGTCACTATGAATACCACTATTTTCATCTACTAAAAACCCATCAGAATCTATAACTTCCAGTAGACCCCTATCGGTATCATAAGCAAAAAGCCTGCCATCGGCGGCAAGAAAGTATGCCAATGAAGCCTCACAAACTTGTGCAGCAAGTGCCAGAATATCCTCAAAATCTTGATCAAGAATAAACGCCCTCATTTGCAGGTGATTAGGTTTCATACAAAAAAAACAGTTTAACGAAAAGTTAAAACCCGCCCCTACTAAATACTGAGCTCATCTTTACAAAAATACCGATTTTTTGCAAAAAAATTACCTTTTTGCATCTGTTCGTGAAAAAATACAAACATATAATAATGTAAAAATTAAAACATTGAACCAAACGCCCCCAATATATATGCAAAAACAAATCAAGAACAAAACACGCATCAATTGTGACTGCAAATCTTTTTTGAAATTAACACCATTAACACTACCCCGTCGCAAACTATACCATATATATTTCTTACCTTTGCACCCTCAAAAATGGATAGAGAACTGAAAAAGCACATATATTATTCGCTTTTTCAAATGTCGCTATCAGATAGCAATTTTTATGATCGCAATTAATAATTTATCGCTTCGTTACGGTAAAAGAATTCTTTTTGAAGACGTGAACATTAAGTTCACTGAAGGGAACTGCTACGGTATTATTGGTGCTAACGGTGCCGGCAAATCGACATTTCTTAAAATAATTTCCGGCGAGATTGACCCTACTACAGGAAAGGTTGATATTTCTAAAGGACAGAGAATGAGTGTGTTGAAACAAAATCACTACGAGTTCGATGAAATACCTGTATTGGAAACCGTAATCAGAGGCAATACTACCCTGTTTCAGGTGATGCAGGCAAAGGACGCCATTTACGCAAAGGAAGATTTTACTGAAGAAGATGGACATAAAGCCGGCGAACTGGAAGGTTTGTTTGCCGAAATGGATGGCTGGAATGCCGAAAGTGATGCTGCAACGCTATTAAGCAGCCTGGGCATTAAGGAAGTGTTTCATACTAAAATGCTGAAGGAACTTGACGGTAACCAAAAGGTGCGGGTATTGCTCGCCCAGGCGTTATTTGGCAACCCTGACATTCTGTTGCTCGATGAGCCTACCAATGACCTTGACCTTGAAACTATAGGCTGGCTGGAAAACTTCCTTGCCGATTACGAGAAGATAGTATTGGTTGTGTCGCATGACCGTCACTTCCTCGATACTGTTTGTACGCACGTTGCGGATATCGATTTCGGTAAGATCAATATCTATACTGGTAACTATTCATTCTGGTATGAAAGTAGCCAGTTGTTGTTGAAACAACGCAGCGACCAGAACAAGAAAGCAGAAGATAAAATTGCAGAATTAAAAGAGTTCATTGCGCGATTCTCGGCCAATGCGTCGAAATCGAAACAAGCAACCAGCCGTAAAAAGGCTCTGGATAAAATTAAGGTGGACGACATGAAGGTCTCTAACCGTAAGTACCCTGCTATCCTGTTTAACAATCAGGTTCGTGATGCCGGTGACCAGATCATTGAAGTAAAAGGCCTGGGCAAAACTGTAAACGGAGAGGTACTATTTAAGGACGTTAGTTTCGATTTGAAGCGCGGCCAGAAGGTTGCGGTACTTTCTGCTAATTCATTGGCAACCACAGCATTCTACCAGATACTTTCAGGAGAAGACAAGGAGTTTGAAGGAACTTTCAAATGGGGTGTGACCATTACGCCTACCTACTTGCCGAATGATAATTCCCGCTACTTTAAAGACAATGACGATAACCTGATCGATTGGTTAAGGCAATATTCTGAGGAAAAAGATGAAACGTTTATTCGTGGCTTCCTCGGCAGGATGTTGTTCTCAGGCGAAGAAACATTAAAAAAATCATCGGTGTTAAGCGGAGGGGAAAAAATGCGCTGCATGCTGAGCCGCATGATGATGCTGAAAGGAAACTTATTATTACTCGATGAGCCTACCAACCACCTTGACCTCGAAAGTATCACTGCCCTGAACAATGGCATGAAGGACTTTAAGGGTACAATCCTGTTCACTTCACGTGACCATGAGTTGAGCAACACGGTAGCCGACAGGGTTTTAGAAATAACCCCAGGTGGCCTCATTGACCGCGAAATGAGCTTCGACGAATACCTCGAAAACGACCGCGTAAAAGCACAACGTCTGGAAATGTATGGCGGCGTGATGGCGTAATTTATTCTTCTTATTAAATGTTTTAGAAGCGCAGTGTTCCGGTGGAATGCTGCGTTTTTTTGTCTTCGAATGGTACTTAAGGAAAAAGTGGTAGGAAAATCATAAATTCGGCTTTCACAATTTGTTCGATCAATGAAACTAATATTGTCTGGTATAGATCTCAGTCTCTTAACTTGTTGGAGTGAATATTTCAGTAATATACCTGAAGTCATTGTCCATGAAGGTGATATTACCAAATTGATTTGTGATGCTGTTGTTAGTCCTGCAAATTCGTTTGGTTTTATGGACGGTGGACTGGACTATGCATTATCGGAATGGTTTTGATGGGATCTGGAAATAAAAGTTCAGGCAAAAATTGGGCAACTCCCTGAACGGGAATTATTGGTTGGAAACGCAATGGTTACTGAAACTGGCGATGCAGGCATTCCATATTTAATTACAGCACCAACAATGCGTATACCGACAAACTTCAATATTGATACTTCAGTAAATGCTTACCTCGCTATGAAAGCTATATTAGTTGCGGCCAGACAACACGAACGAATCGATTTAGTTGCCATTCCCGGACTTTGTACCGGAGTCGGACGCATGCAGCCATCGATTGCTGCAAAGCAAATGTATCAGGCATACCGTGAGATTGTTATGGGTGAATGGGTTGCGTTCAAAACCTTTGGAGAGGCACAAAAACGTCATTGGAACCTCAATCAAAATAGTATGATATGGACACACTGAGCAGAGATTTAATATCAACGAATTAGCAAAAACTGTGAGCATAGAACTGTTGAATTTACCTTTTTTACAATCGAGTCGTCATGATATTCTTGAGTCCATCCTAAAACCAACAATTGTGAAAACGCATGCAAATAAGGGCAAACCGAATAATGAACAAATATCTTGACCTTTTAGGTTTCGATTTTGAAAAAAGCCGATTCGAATTACCAAAAAAGCTAAAACAACTCATATATTCTGAATTCCAGAAAGAATGTGACTGTATATACCTGAGCGTCTATGTAAACATCCTGCCAGTTGGATTATCCAGTGATTTTGAGAAATGCACTTTCGAATACGATAACCATTTCCACATAAACGATTTTGGTAAAACTAAAAACGAAAAGGACTACTTAAAATGGGCAATTGAAGGCGGACGACAACTAGGAGAAAGGCTAAAAAACACCTTCCCCGAAAAGAGCTTCAGAATATTAATTTCGTTCAGCGAGACTAGTGTTCGTGAAGGCGAAGTGGAGGATTATTGTAGTTGCACGGTCAGGTTTTATGAAATCAGGCCTAATGTTGACGACATTTTTAGAGTCAAAAACCTAGAACTTTTCCTGTCGGAAGCAGTAATGGAACTAGAATGCTAAGGCAGTTCCAATCACCCGACGATTCCCCCTATTTTTTATTCCCCAAATAAATTTGCACATTTGCATCAGCCACCTGAATGCGGCTCAAAATTGACTCCATATGCGTATTATCACCTACAATGTAAACGGAATCCGCAGTGCGGTAAAGAAAGGATTTATTGACTGGTTGAAAACTGACCCGGCTGATGTTATTTGTCTGCAGGAGATCAAAGCGCATCAGGAAGATGTACCTGTGAAGGAAATTCTTTCTGCCGGCTACGAGGTGTTTTCTTTTTCTGCACAAAAGAAAGGATACAGTGGTGTAGCTATACTGACCAAAATTAATCCTGATAACGTGCATTATGGGACCAAAATTGAGCAAAGCGATTTCGAAGGCCGTGTGATTCAAGCTGACTTTGGCGACATTTCTGTTATCAATGCTTACTTCCCGAGCGGCACAACCGGAGAGGAACGCCAGACCTATAAGTATCAGTGGCTGGCTGAATTCTATGATTACATTCAGGAATTGAAAAAAACAAGGCCTAATCTCATTATTTGCGGCGATTACAATATATGCCATAAGGCTATTGACATCCATAATCCCGCAGGCAACAAAAAATCTTCCGGCTTCCTGCCCGAAGAAAGAGATTGGATGGAAAAACTGTTTACTAACGGTTTTGTTGATTCTTTCCGTCATTTCAACAAAGACCCGCACCATTACTCCTGGTGGAGCAATTTTGCAGGTGCAAGAGGTAATAACAAGGGTTGGCGTATAGACTACATCAGCGTAACCGAACCGCTTTCCGGAGCCATGAAACATTCCGAAATAAGGCCCGATGTGATGCATTCTGACCACTGCCCTGTGTATCTGGAAATTGCCTGATTTACTAAAATGCAAATATGAAAGGGTTCCATAAATTCGGTGAGAATCAACAA
>CANCOG010000203.1 GCA_947379685.1 Flavipsychrobacter stenotrophus
GGGTTTGTCACTCTCCCCTATTGGCGCCTACCTTTCTGTTACCGGTCATTTTGCCGTTGTTCCGGTTTTATTTTCGTTCATAGTTGTTACCTGGGTCGCCGGATTCGATATCATCTATGCACTACAGGACGAGTCTTTTGACCGCAGTCAGAAATTACATTCTATTCCGGCGGCGCTGGGTGTGCGCAATGCCCTCATTGTGTCCATTATTCTGCATGTGTTTTCTGCTGCAATTGTGATTGCAGCTGGCTTCTATGGCCACTTTAACTGGATATACTGGTGCGGTGCAATTTTCTATTTCTGCCTGCTCACCTACCAGCACCTGCTGGTAAAACCAAGTGACCTCAGCAAGGTGAATATGGCCTTCGCCAACACTAATGGTATCGCGAGTGTGGTATTTGCGGTGTTTACAATTGTGGCGTTGCTGGTGGGCATGTCATTGATTTAAATTGTATTATTTCTGGGATATAAGCTCTCGGTCTCTGGAGACTCTCCTTCCTTCGCAAAACGCTCCGCCATGCGGGTAGGCATCAAATCACCAACAAAAACATTTGGGTTTTCCACCCTATCGACAAAATGCATTTACGTAGGGGCGATCCCTTGCGGTCGCCCTACATTAGCGGCCAATGTCAAGCAAGGGCGACCGCAAGGGATCGCCCCTACTTTGACATCTAAAAAATCCCCTGGATTGCACTACTGAACAATTGCAGGTCTCAATTCCCCGAAAGACTCCGCCCGCTCTACCGGGCAATGTCATTGACTTAAAAGGGTTTTCATTGCGGCTTTGCTTCAAATTAACCGAGCGATGATTGAATAAACTGGGAACTGCGCCTCTGCGTCTTGGCGCGAAACCTTAAGTCAATTACATTGCTCTATCGGGACTTGTGACATTCAAAATCAAGGCTTCAACAATCATTCGAATTAAAAAAACACAATTATGAATAGTCGTGGATTTATTAACCAATAATTAAAGTACCACTGGTGCTATTTGGGTACATACTTAGGTTTAAAACAACTTATCAACAAAACGACTGTTTTGAGTGTGATTTTTTGGTTATTTCTCGCTTAAACTGTATATTACGCTTTGATTTATTCAAATGCAATAAAATACCTCTGTTTTTTAAATTACTATTTTATGAACTCAAAAAATTTACTTCTGAATTTTCGTGTGGCTACCCTTGTGTTTATGGCTGTTTGCCTGGGTAACACGGCAATGGCACAGATCGTAAATACCTATGCCGGTACAGGTACAGGAGGTTTCGCCGGTGACGGTGGACAAGCTACAGCAGCCAGAATAAACCAGGACATTATTATTGCAACCGATGCAGCTAACAATGTTTATATAGCGGATTATGCAAATAACCGCATACGAAAAGTTACCGCCTCAACCGGTATTATCACAACAATCGCCGGAACTGGTAGTGCCAGCTTCAGTGGTGATGGTGGTGCCGCGACAGCTGCCACCTTAAATGGCCCTTCAGGCGTTGCTGTTGATGGATCTGGCAATGTATACATTGCTGATGTTAATAATAATCGCGTAAGGATCGTAAATACCTCGGGGGTAATCAACACGTTTGCTGGCACCGGTACTGGCAGTTTTAGTGGCGATGGCGGTCCTGCAACTGCGGCCACCCTAAACGCTCCCGGCAGAGTATTCTGCGATCCGGCGGGTAATGTTTATGTATCGGACAGGAACAACTACAGAATAAGAAAGATAAATACATCATTGGTAATTACAACCTTTGCGGGTAATGGTTCATCGAGCTACGGTGGAGATGGTGGGCCGGCAACCGCTGCAAGTTTTGGGATACCTTATTGCATGGCAATCGATGCCTCTGCCAACTTATATCTTGCTGACTTATATGACAACAGAGTTCGTAAAATTGATGCATCTTCCGGCATTATTACAACCTTCGCCGGAAATGGCTCAGGTACCTTCTCAGGAAACGGAGGCCCTGCAACAGCTGCAGGCGTTCCCGGACCAGAAGGCATCGCATTCGACTCGTACGGAAATCTTTACATCGGAGACAACACTACTGGTTTGGGCGATAACAGGATTCGTAGGGTTGACCCTTGCGGTATAATAACCACCTATGCGGGAACTGGTGGTTCCGGATCAAGTGGAGACGGTGGAGCAGCGACCGCCGCAACATTCTACTTTCCCGGAGGAGTTGCGGTAGATGGCAATAACATACTATACATTGCTGACCAGTTTAACAATAAAGTTCGTTATATCCCAATCGCTGCACCATATAATCGTGCGCCTTACTTTACTTCCGGAACTTCTCAAACGCTCACATTATGCCAAAACGCTTCGGCGACTTCCATTAATTCATTATTATCCATTATTGACTCTGATAATTGCCAAACAGAAACATGGAGTGTTCTTTTGGCTCCAGTGAATGGCAGCCTTGGTGGCTTCACGACTACTGCAAATGCAAACATGGGCACATTGACACCAACCGGCTTAACCTATGCGCCTACTGCTGGCTATAGTGGTACGGACTCTTTCAAAGTTACCATTTCCGACGGCTATCTTTCGGACACGATAACAGTATATGTAACTATTAATCCATTACCGAATGCGGGCACTATTACTGGCGCTTCTACAGTTTGTACAGGCACAACAATAACACTGACTGATGCCGCAGGCGGAGGTACATGGAGCGGAAGTACTTCAATTGCCACGGTTAGTTCGACCGGAGTTGTCACCGGAGTTACTGCGGGCACTGTTACAATTAGCTATACTGTAACAAACAGTTGCGGTAGTTCTTACGCTACGGCAACAATTACCGTTAATACAACACCAAATGCCGGAACAATAAGCGGGTTCTCCAGCTTCTGTGAAAGCTCAACTATCACATTAACCGAAACTGCTACGGGTGGCACCTGGACCAGTGGTACAACCAGCGTTGCAACAGTTAATTCTTCAGGAGTTGTTACTGGCGTATCCCCTGGAACGTCGGTAATATCCTATACCGTTACTACCGCCTGCGGTTCTGCCTATGCAACCCACACCGTTACGGTAAATCCAATGCCGGCATACATCACAGGGCCATCAGCTGTTTGTGAAGGCGGATCTACCATTACACTGGGAGAAACTTCAACCGGTGGTACCTGGAGCAGTTCGGCTACCGGCCTGGCTACGGTAACATCAACCGGCGTGGTTACTGGTGTGAGCGCAGGAACAGTCAATATTTCTTATATGTACACAACTACGGGTTGTGGTGTATTTATGACCGTTACTGTAAATCCGCTGCCAGGAGTAATAACTGGTCCTGCATCAGTTTGTTCCGGGGCTACCATCAGCGAGTCTACTACATCGACAACAGGTACCTGGACGAGTGGCACTACATCTGTAGCTACAATCAGCAGTACTGGCACTGTTACCGGGGTTACAGCTGGCACATCAATTATCACTTACGCGCTGCCTACAGGCTGCCAGGTTACAAAATCAATTACAGTAAATGCCGCACCGGGGTCTATTACCGGATCATCGTCGGTTTGTGAAGGGTTGAGCACTACATTAGCCAGCTCATCTGGAACAGGAACATGGGTAAGCAGCGCAACTGCAATTGCAACTGTTGGCTCGCCTTCAGGCATTGTTACAGGTATGTCTGCGGGCACTGCCAATATCACATATATCGCACCTGGCGGTTGTTTTACGTCTATGACATTTACGGTTAACCCAACCCCGGCAGCCATCTCTGGTCCGGCTGTTGTTTGTACAGGAAGCACTATTAATTTGACCGATGCTTCTGGTAGTGGCACATGGAGCAGCAGCAATACTACACGAGCTACCGTAGGGGCTAGCAGCGGAGTGGTAACAGGTGTTACAGCTGGCTCTTTAGCAATTACATTTACATTATCTACCGGCTGCCTTATTTCATCGGCACTTACAGTAAACCCGACACCTGGTGCTATTTCAGGGCCAACTGCAGTTTGTACCAATTCAACAATCTCTTTGAGCAACGCATTGTCTGGCGGGTCATGGACAAGTGCCAGTACAAGCATTGCAACTGCAGGTATTTCGACCGGCGTTGTAACAGGAGTTACTGCAGGTTCAGCAACCATATCTTATACAATATCGGGCTGTGCTGCTACCACATCTATTACTGTTAATCCTCAGCCAGCAGCCATCGTAACTCCATTAGGTGATACCATGCTTTGCCCGGGCGGCTTCGTTGTTTTGGCTTCCAGCATTGGTACAGCCTATACCTACCAATGGTATAACGGAGCATCGTCTCCTATTTCCGGTTCAACTGATGATTACTACCTGGCTACAGCCGGTGCTAATTACCAGGTGGCTATTACCAATACTTATGGGTGTACATCCTTTTCAGCACCAACCAGCGTAACCATTAACCCGGCTACTGCAACAATAACTTATACCGGCCCAACTACAATATGCTCTAGCTCCAGCGCAACACTGATGGCCAATACAGGTACAGGGCTTACTTACCAGTGGACACTCGGTGGCTCAGCAATTGCTGGTGCTACCAGCAGTTCTTATCCGGCAGCAACAAACGGTACTTACAATGTAGTTGTCAGTAATGCAGCAGGTTGCTCGGCTACTTCATCAGGAATGGGGCTGACAGTTATTGCAGCACCGGCAACTACGCTCATGCTTACCGGACCGTTGTCGTTCTGTGCAGGAGACAGCGTTATTATTACTTCTTCAACAGGAACCGGTTATACCTACCAATGGCAAATTGGTGGAGTAAACATCTCCGGTGCCACAAACAATAACTATACTGCTACTACTACAGGAAACTACCAGGTATTGATCACTAATCCTTTCCCTTGCACCAGCACATCGGCTACAGCGGCGGTTAATGTTTCATCACTGCCATCTGCGTCTATTGCTGTGAGCGGATCATCAACCTTCTGCTCAGGCGGAAGCGCGGCGCTTTCAGTTCCTGCCGTAGCCGGCAATACCTACCAGTGGTATAAGAATGGTATTTTAATTACCGGTGCGACTTCTGCAGCTTATACAGCTACTACAGGCGGCAACTTCACAACAAGGGTTACTTCCTCAGCGGGTTGCAGCAATGTTACTTTCCCTTCATTCCTCGTGACTGAATTGGTAACACCTGCTGTTGTACCTATCACATCAACTACTTTCTGCTGGGGTGGCAGTGCTGTATTGGGTGTAAATATTTCCAGTTCAACTGGCGTACTTTATCAATGGCAGCTTGGTGGTACAGATATCACAGGCGCAACTAACAGCACCTACTCAGCCGGCACAACGGGCACTTATGGTTGTACCGTAAATATCGTCGGTAGTTGCATTGCAGGCGCTACTCCAGTTTCAGTTGTTCAGAATCCATTACCAAATCCAATTATCTATTGGGACGGCGTAAATCTTACTACTCAATCGTACTATGTATCTTACCAGTGGTTCAGGAACCTTGTTCCGCTGAGTGCTACCTTCCCATTCTTTGTACCGAGCGATGCAGGCAGTTATACAGTTAGGGTAATTGATACTAACGGTTGTCAGTCAGTATCTACAGGTATGATCCTTACCAGGATAGGTGTAACAAGAACTCTGGGAACAAATACACTTTCAGCTGATGAGATCAGCATCTTCCCTAATCCATCGCAGGGCATTGTCCATGTTGTTGCTGCAGAACCTTTGAAGGCAGTGATCAATGCCATAGACGGAAGAAAAATTATGGAACAAGCTGACGCAACCGAAATCAACATCTCCTCACTTTCTGAAGGCATCTATACCCTGATGCTCTTCAACCAGCAAGGCCAGATGATCAAAGTTGAAAAGCTGATCAGGAATTAGTAGATAAAAAATAATATAAATGTCCTTCAAAGGGTGCATTGCTCAACGCAATGCACCCTTTGAAATTTTGTGCCCTTCGGGATCTCCTTAACCAAAAAATATTATTTAATTAATTCGGGAAACCCCGTCCGGTTATATTGCGCTGCTACTTTTGCCGGTGACCGGTTACGTCAACGCAGCCGAATAAAATATAATATTTTATCTATGAAATCGTTAAAAACCGTTACTTTATCAGTAATCCTATTGGCTGCCTGCCTTATTTCAAAACTAGCCGTTTACGGGCAGTGCTCAGCTACTGCAAGTACCTCATTAACCTCATGCACAAACGCCTGGTTTACCTCCATCAGCGCATCGGGCAGTTCTGTTTCCTCCACCATTTCCGGAGGCACAAGCAGTTGTAGTGGAACGTACCATAATTACTATTCCTCATTGGGAATAACTGCACCTACAGGAGCTACTGTTACGATGAGCATCGGAAAATACTATCATTCATCGTCTCCCTATAATTCGGACCTATATGTTTACGTAGACTGGAATAATGACGGGAACTTCGTTTCTGCCGAACTGGTTGGGTCAGTTATCTCTGGCTGGACCGGAAGTAGTGCCGCATCCTACAGTTTTACAATTCCGATGACCGGAATTGTCACCAATACCAATCTGCATTTGAGGGTATTCCATGTAGAAACTGCGTATTCCTTTACAGCACCTTGCTCTGGCAGGTATGGAGATTGTTATGACTATTACCTTAACGCTACATGTAGTGCAACAACTATTCCTGTTTCTCCTGCATCATCAACTATCTGTTCTTCCGGCGGTAGCAGTTCACTTACTGCTTCAGGTGCCGGGACCGGTGGTATTTATACCTGGAGCCCGTCAAGTTCATTATCATCTTCTACAGGCACTTCAGTATCTGCCAGTCCATCTTCTACTACTGTTTACACCGTTACCGCTTATGGCCCGGGAGTTTGTACTTCTACAGGGTCAGCCATCGTAAGTGTGTCAGTTGCCAGTACACCCGTTATCACTGCGGCTGGCCCTACAACTATGTGTATCGGCATCAGCACTATACTTAATGCCTATGCCGGACCAGGCTGTACTTACCAATGGTACAATGGCGGCACACCAATTACAGGCGCGACAGACAGTGCTTACTCGTTTACCCCTTCAGCTTCAAGTACAATTTCAGTTTCAGTCACCAATGCCTGTGGAACAACGGGCACAGCTTCTCAGGCAATTACTGTCAACCCAATGCCAGCAGCTATTACCGGAACAATGGCCGTATGTGAAGGTGGCTCTGTAACAGTATTGAATGAAACATCTACTGGTGGCAGCTGGACAAGTTCTAATACCGCAAGAGCAACTGTAAGTTCTTCAGGAGCTGTAACAGGCGTGACGGCAGGAACTGTAAACATTACCTATTTATTTTCGACCGGCTGTGGTGTTTGGACAACAGTTACCGTCAATCCGCTTCCTGGTGTTATTGGTGGTCCTTCTACTGTATGCGAGGGCGCGACAAT
The DNA here is from genome assembly GCA_947379685.1 of Flavipsychrobacter stenotrophus. GTDB lineage: Bacteria > Bacteroidota > Bacteroidia > Chitinophagales > Chitinophagaceae > Flavipsychrobacter > Flavipsychrobacter stenotropha_B. Next base: position 7,312 of record CANCOG010000203.1, read on the forward strand.
CAATTTAACAAATACCGCAACATCAGGAAGCTGGAGCAGCAATAATACCTCCATGGCAACCATCAATTCATCAGGTAATCTTACCGGAGTTGGTGCTGGCACTGTTGTAATTACTTACAGCCTTTCCACCGGTTGCTTCGTTACAAAGTCAATTGTTGTAAACTCATCCCCTACGACAATAACCGGTTCTTCGCAAGTTTGCGAAAATGGCACAATTGGTCTTTCTTCAACTCCCTCCGGAGGTACATGGGCGAGCAGTAATACAGCGCGCGCAACAATTGGCACATCATCCGGAGTTTTAACCGGGGTTAGTGCAGGAAGTTTAGTAGTAACGTACACTGCAATTGGTGGTTGCTACACCACTACCAGCATAACCGTAAACCCAACTCCATCGGCTATTTCCGGGCCTTCAGTGGTTTGTACAGGAAGCACCATTACACTGTCAGACGCCTCAGGTTCAGGGACCTGGAGCAGCAGCAATACAGCCCGCGCAACTGTTGGCACAAGCACCGGTGTTGTGACTGGTGTTACAGGCGGTACTTTTGTTATAACGTTTACACTTCCGACTGGTTGTTCAACTTCAGCTGCATTGACAGCAAACGCAACACCAGGAGCCATTTCAGGGCCAACCTCAGTGTGTACAAATTCCACGATCGCGCTGAGTAACAGCTTGTCCGGAGGATCCTGGACGAGTGGAAGTACTTCCATTGCAACCGCCGGTGTTTCAACCGGTGTTGTTACCGGCGTTTCAGCAGGATCAGCCACAATATCATATACCGTTTCCGGTTGTTCCTCTTCTATGTCAATAACCGTAAACCCGCAGCCAACCGCAATAATTACACCATTGGGAGATACAACAATGTGTCCGGGTAGTTTTGTAGTACTTGCGTCTAGTATCGGTTCGGGTTATACCTTTCAATGGTATAACGGCACTTCTTCAACTATTTCTGGTTCGACTGATGACTACTATCTAGCAACTACCGGAGCTAACCATCAGGTGGCCACCACTAACACTTATGGCTGCGTTACCTTTTCAGCTCCCATGAGCGTAACAGTGAACCCCGCAACTGCAACTATCACCTACACAGGTCCTTCAACAATTTGTTCAAATTCGAGTGCAACATTAATGGCGAATACCGGCACAGGCCTTACCTACCAATGGACATTGAGCGGAGCGGCAATT
>CANCOG010000204.1 GCA_947379685.1 Flavipsychrobacter stenotrophus
TCACCCTCAACAATCCGTTAACTGTTTCTGGTGTCCTTAATCTTACCTCCGGTAAAATTGCCACCGGTACTAACGCTGTATTGGTGACCACAACCGGTTCCGTGACAGGTGGCAGCACCAGCTCCTACATTAATGGTGCATTGTCTAAAGTAATGCCTGCTGCAGGTGTAACAAATATGTTGTTTGAAGTTGGAGACAACAACTACTCACCTGCAAGGTTTGGGTTTAGTGCTTCCGCGACCGCTGGAACAATTAAGGTTAGGTCTACAAACGGCTCGCATCCTCAGATCGGCAGTTCTGCAATAAATGTTGCTGCAATGGTAAACAGGTATTGGACAGTAAATCTGGCATCAGTAACCTCCGGAGCCTACCCGTTCAGCGATACCTTCAGCTATAGTACCGGCGACATTGCAGGTGGAAGCAACACTGGGTTTGTAGTCAGACAGTATAACAACACAACATCGGCATGGTCGTCAGCTCCAGCTTCTGCCAACTCAACCATAACTGGCGGCGTTCTGGCAGCAAACGCTTCTATAGCAAATAGTGAACCGACAACAGCTGCTACAATTGATTTTGTTGCCGGACAACTTTACCCGACTCCTACTATAACTTCGGTTAGTCCTAACGTAGGAATTCCTGGTTCAGGTAGTTCTGGAACAGCAATTACCATTACCGGTACTGGTTTTAATGGAACAGCCGCTAGTAACAATGTTTATTTTGGTGCTACCAAGGCCACTGTGTCTTCAGTAACCGGAACAACTGTTTTAAATGTTAATGTGCCTTTCGGTAGCGTAAACGCACCTGTTTTTGTTGAGAACGCATCGGGTGGATTGTCTGCGTTTTATAAATACCCTTTCAAACCAACCTTTAATAATGGTGCGTTTATTACTGATAGTATCAGCTTTAAACCAGCAGTTAACTTCTCAGTAGGTAACAACCCGAATATTGCTGCCATCGGTGATTTAGATGGCGATGGTAAATCAGAATTGGTTGCTGTAAACTACAACGACAACACCATTTCAATATATAAGAATACATCAACTGGCGCTGCAATTACAACCGGCTCCTTTACCATATTGGCAGGAACCTACAATACAGGATCTGGCCCATCAAATGTAAAACTGGCAGATGTGGATGGCGACGGCTTACTGGATATAATAGTAGCCTGCAAAACATCGAGTCTTATTTCTGTTTTAAGGAATTCTACATCTGGTGGGTCGCTCTCTATTGCAACAAAGGTCGATTTTTCTACTAATAGCTCAACCGGACAGGGACCTATTGTACTGGTAGTTAATGACTTTGACGGAGACGGAAAGCCCGATGTTGCAGCAGCAGCACAAACTTCCGGTACTTTTTCAGTTTTGAGGAATACTTCTTCTGTTGGTGCCATTACTTCAGGTTCTTTTGCAACTGGTGTAACTTTTACCGCCGGTACAGCCCCCAACAGTATTTGCGCTGGTGACTTTGACGGTGACAGCAAACCAGATCTTGCCGTACTTAATGCAGGCAGTAGCAATATTTCTATTTTCCGAAATACATCTACAGTCGGTTCTTTCTCTTTTGCATCTGCGGTAACTGTATCCACCTCTTCAACTCCGGTTGATTTACAAAGCGCTGATATGGATGGTGACACATTCCCTGATATCGTACTTACCAACGGTGGAGCATCAAGTTTCTCAATATTTAGAAATACAAATACTACGGCTACAGCCGGTACTATAACATTCAGTTCTGCTACAAGCTTTGCAACTGGTTCATCACCGCTTGGAGTTGCACTTGGCGATATAAATGGTGACGGTAAATTGGATGTTGTGGTTGCCAATAGTGCAGCCAGCACAGTCGGTGTATACCGGAACACATCGTCATCAGGCTCCTTGAATATGGCCAGCCCAGTTACATTTACAACAGGTACTACACCAACAGGCGTAAATGTTGGCGACCTTAACAATGATGGCTTCCCTGAAATTGTTACAGGTAACACAGGTGCGGCTTCAATTTCAGTTTTAAGAGATTATCCTCTTCCTTATATTACTCCTATCACGGGAGCGACTTCTGTTTGCGTTGGTTCAACTACAACTTTATCAGATAGTGTAAGTGGCGGTACTTGGTCAAGCAGCAATAGTAGTCTGGCGACAATTAATAGTGCTACCGGAGTGGTTACGGGAATTGTAGCTGGCTCTCCAGTTATTACTTATACTGTAATTTCCAGTAGTGATACCAATTATGTAACAACTGCTGTTACAGTTAACGCTTCGCCCATTGCCGGAACAATAACCGGAACTACAACTTTGTGCAGCGGGGCTACTACTACATTATCAAATTCATCATATTCAGGTGGCACGGGTACATGGTCAAGCAGTGCTTCTTCAGTTGCTTCGGTTGACCCTTCAACAGGAGTTGTAACAGCTGTTTCATCTGGTTCGGCAACCATTACGTTCACCGTAACCAGTGCGACTGGTTGCGGTTCGGTAATTACAACTACTTCATTTACAGTTTCTCCAGCTCCAACGGTTGGTTCAATAACAGGTACAACAAATGCCTGTATCGGTGGTACTTCTACTTTGGTAGATGCTACAAGTGGCGGCACCTGGAGCAGCAGCGCATCAGGGATTGCGACAGTTGATCCTTCAACTGGTGATGTTACTGGTGTATCAGCAGGCTCGGCCACAATTTCATATACTGTTGGGGGTTGCGGAAGCACTTCAGTTACTACTTCCTTTACTGTTAATGCTAATCCCGTTGCTGGTACTATTACAGGTACCACTACAGTTTGCCCGGCAACGAGCTCAGCTTTAAGTAACTCAACCTTTTCCGGCGGAACAGGTGTTTGGTCAAGCAGCTCTTCATCGGTAGCAACTGTAAATTCGTCTACTGGCGTAGTTACAGGCGTTTCAACTGGCTCAGCAACAATAACCTTCACGGTCTCCGGACCTTGTGGTAGTGCTTTTACTACAACAACCGTAAACGTTACTTCAACGCCTTCTGCAGGTACTATTACCGGTACAACTACCGTTTGTACGGGATCTTCTACAACATTGTCTGATGGTGTTTCTGGTGGAACCTGGAGCAGCAGTGCTTCCGGTGTAGCAACAGTTGATGCTTCAAGCGGAGTTGTTACTGGCGTAACATTGGGGTCAGCTACAATAACATATACCGTTACCAACAGTTGTGGTACAGCATTTACAACGGCTTCTTATACGGTCAATTCGGTTCCTGCAACTCCTGCCGCGATTACAGGTACAACAACAGTTTGTACTTCAGCGTCGACTACTTTGAGCGATGCAACAAGTGGTGGTACATGGAGTAGTAGTGCATCAGGCATTGCAACAGTTGATCCTTCAACTGGTGTTGTAACTGGCGTTACGGTGGGTTCAGCGACTATCACATATACAGTAACCAATAGCTGCGGAAGTTCATTTGTTACAACAACATATACAGTAAATACGGTTCCTTCGGCTCCCGCTTCTATTACAGGCACTACAACTATATGTACTTCAGCCACAACTACTTTGTCCGATGCTACTAGCGGAGGCACATGGAGCAGCAGTGCATCAGGAGTCGCTACAGTTGATCCTTCAACCGGCGATGTTACAGGGGTAACTGCGGGTTCTGCAACAATATCATATACGGTTACCAATACTTGCGGAAGTACTTCGGCAACGACTTCATTTACAGTTATTACTACGCCTTCAACTCCCGCTTCAATAACAGGAACAACTACAGTTTGTACTTCTGCTACAACTACTCTGGCTGATGCAACGAGTGGGGGTACTTGGAGTAGTTCTGCTTCGGGAGTTGCAACAGTTAACGCTACAACAGGAGTTGTTACTGGTGTAACTGTTGGTTCTGCAATTATAACATATACAGTTTCAAATTCATGCGGCAGTGCTTTTGTAACCACAGGCGTTACGGTTATAACTACTCCTTCTGCACCTGCTTCAATAACGGGTACAACTACGGTTTGTACCTCAGCTTCTACAACTTTGGCAGATGCAACGAGTGGTGGTACATGGAGTAGTAGCTCCTCTGGCGTTGCTACGGTCAATCCTTCTACAGGTGTAGTTACAGGTGTAACTGCCGGTTCGGCAACTATTTCGTATATAGTTAGTAACTCATGTGGTTCTGCTTCAGCAACTACAGGGTATACAGTAAATACAGTCCCTTCTACACCTTCTTCGATAACTGGTACAACATCCGTTACGGTTGGTTCTTCATCAACATTGAGTGATGCGACTTCTGGTGGTGCCTGGAGCAGCAGTGCATCTGGTGTAGCTACGGTTAACGCATCTACAGGTGTGGTTAATGGTGTTTCAGCTGGAACAGCAACAATAACTTATACGGTTACGAACACATGCGGTTCGGCGTTTGTTACCACAACTTTTACAGTTACAGCAATTACAATTTCTGCAATAAGTGGTACACAATGGAATACCTTTTCTGGTACATCGGCCGCTGGCCCAAGTACTTTTACTGTCTTACCAGCAACTACGTCTCCGGGTTCGTCTAATATGGCCGTGTCACAATGGAACAGGTCAGGGGCTACCAACCAGTCAACAGCTGGTGTATATAATACCACTTTCTTTTCGGCCGCAACAACATTTGCCGGCGCACTTTCTGACAACAGATTTATCTATTTTACAATAACAAATGGCTCCTCAACAGAGGTTAAGGTAACTAACGTTACACTTGTTGGTCAAAGGAGTGCTACTGGCCCGCAGACACTGCAAATGACGTATTCTACTGGATCAAGCGGCAATATTAACTTTGGTGGTACAAATACCGCTGGTACTACTTCCACTTCTTCAAGTTTTACGGGTAACGTCTGTATAGCTCCTGGCCAGACAGATACATTTAAGGTGTTTCCATACAATCCGTCTACTGCCGGTTCAACCGGTGGTACATATAGGATCACTAACACTACTTCTGTAACAGCCGTTTATGCAAATGGTGTCTCTGCACTTTCTCTGGCAAGTTCTTCTAACAGTGGTCCAATTTGTGCAGGCAGCACCCTGAATTTTACGGGAGGAACAGTCAGCAATGGCGTTACTCCTTATACTTACAGTTGGTCAGGGCCGGCTTCATTTACAAGTACCGTTGCCTCTCCGTCTATTTCTTCGGCAACATCTGCCGCAACCGGTACTTATACGTTCACTGTAACTGACACACTCGGTTGTACTCTTTCTAACACAACTGCAGCTGTAGTTAATTCGGCTCCGGTTGTAGGTGTTATTTCTGGCAGTTCTTCGGTTTGTGTTGGTGCGAATACCACTTTAACAGATACTACCGTTAGTGGTACATGGAGCAGCAGTGCGTCTTCAGTTGCTACTGTTGATCCTTCAACTGGCGTTGTAACAGGTGTTTCTGCTGGTTCTGCAACAATTTCATATTCTAAGACGAATAGCTGTGGCACAACTTCGTCAACGTTTGCATTCACGGTAAATGCGGCACCTTCAACGCCGCCTTCAATTACAGGAACTACCACTGTTTGTGTGGCTGCTACAACTACGTTGAGCAATGCTACAAGTGGCGGTAACTGGAGTAGCAGCGCTTCTGGTGTGGCGACAGTTGATGCAACATCGGGTGTTGTAACTGGAGTAACCGCCGGTTCTGCAACTATAACCTATACAGTCACCAACACATGTGGTACTGCATTCATTACAACATCGGTTACGGTTAATCCTTTACCGGCAACGCCTGCAGCAATAACCGGAACGGCAACGGTTTGTGTTGGCGCAACAACTACATTGTCCGATGCAGTATCAGGTGGTATCTGGAGCAGCAGTGCATCTTCTGTTGCGACAGTTGACGCTACGACTGGCGACGTAACAGGTGTTGCGGCTGGCTCAGCTACTATTTCTTATTCAATAACAAATTCCTGCGGTACAAATTATACCACCATTGCATATTCTGTAAATGGTGCCCCAACGGTGGCTTCTATTTCGGGAACATCGACAATCTGTACATCAACTACAGCTACATTTACTGATGCAACGAGTGGTGGTACATGGAGCAGTAGTGCATCTGGTGTAGCTACTGTTGATCCTTCAACAGGTGATGTAACCGGGGTGTCTGCTGGTTCAGCTACTATTACTTATACTGTTACAAATTCATGCGGATCTACTTCACAAACACTGGCTGTTACAGTTAACGCGACAGTTTCCGTTGCTGCAATTGGTGGGGTTACCAGTCTTTGTGTAAGCAGTGCTTCTGGTTTGAGTGACGCAACATCCGGCGGAACGTGGTCTACCAGTAACTCGGCAATTGCTTCTGTCGACGCTTCGGGTGGTCTTTACGGTATAAGTGCTGGCTCGGCAACCATTACTTATTCAGTTTCAAGTACTTGTGGTACTGTCTTTGCGACATTAAATGTTTCTATTATTACTTCAGCACCTGTTGGTGTAATCACCGGTTCAACGCACGTTTGTACCGGGGCGCACACTACACTTTCTGATACTACAGCAGGAGGTACATGGAGCAGCAGTGCTTCTTCAATTGTGACAGTTAACTCTTCAACCGGTGTATTAACTGGTGTTACAGCAGGTGTCGCTACAATTTCATATTCTGTAACAGGAAGTTGCGGTGTCACTGTTGTTACTTATGCTGATACAGTATTTACCTCTCCAACAGTTGCCGGGATAACAGGTATCTCGTCGATCTTAGTTGGTCAGACAATTACAGTAAGTGATGCGACTGCCGGTGGTGCATGGACAACCACTTCAGGAGCAATCGCTGCTATCAGCTCCTCGGGTGATGTTACTGGTATTTCCGGTGGTACAACGACCATTTCATATACAATAACCAACGTTTGCGGATCTATTGCAGCAACCGGTTCTATTACGGTTAGCAATGTAATGGGTGCTGGAAACCTGGTTGTGTTCCAGTGTAACGATACGCTTGGTACAGGTTCTTCTATCTCCCTGGTAGAGTACGGTACTTCTGCGGGATCTGCAATTAGTTCTTACACTTTGCCTTCAACAGGAAGCAGCCCAAGGCTGGTTTGTAGTGGTACAGCTACTTCAGAAGGAAATATGTCGCTCGATTCTGAAAGGACGCATATAATTATCCCTGGTTACGATACTACTTTGGCAACTACGAGCCTTGCATCTAACGCAAACGTTTACAGGGCGCTTTTCTCAGCATTACCTTCAGGCGCACTTTCAAATGTTGTGAAGCTGTCTCAGACTCTTGTTTACAATACTAATAACCTTCGTGGGGCAACAGCTGCCGGTACACGTTACTTTGGTGCTGGTACAGCTACTACAGCAGCAAGGGGCGGAGTTCAATACATGGTAGGCACAACAACTGCTAATCAGGTAACTTCAACAACAACAAATGTTAGAACGGTTCAGGTTTTTAATGGTCAACTCTATTATTCTACTGGTAGTGGTACGGTTGGTGTATATGCTGTCGGAACAGGCATTCCTAATTCAACAGGTAATACTTCTACAATTATTCATACAGGTGCTGGCTTGTCAAGCCCTTACGGCTTCTCCATTAGCCCCGATGCAAACACGCTTTACGTTGCCGATGATGCTGCCGGTATATATAGGTTTACAAGGACAGGCGGCGCAGGTTCTTTTGCTTCTCCAACCCAGATCACTTCATTGAAATGCCGTGGTATTTCAGTTGATTATACTACTACGCCTTATACTATTTATGCTACTACGGCTACTGGTACCAAGTTGTGTACTTCGTGTAACGCATATTCCGATTCACTTATTAAGGTAGTTGATGCAGGTGCAGGGTCAAGTATCTCATTGCTGGCTGTCGCTCCTGCTAACAAAAACTTCAGGGCCGTGACTTTTACACCAACTCCTAAGGTAAGCATAACAGCAACTACCAACAATATTTGCTCAGGTATCACCGATTCAGTTATCTTCTATGGTAACCCGGGTGATTCAGTTAACTACTTTGCCGATGGTTCTCCAGCTGGTACCCGCATTACAGCAACTGGTAGGGTAATTGTAAGTTCAGTGTATACAAACCTTACGTCTGCACCAGTTACCCATACCTACTCTCTCTCAAATATCATGACTTCACTGGGTACATTCAGTGCAACAGGCAGTACCTATATTACTGTGAATCCACAGCCGATGGCTTCAATCACAGGTACTGCTGCAATTTGTGCTGGTACAAGTGATTCGGTTTATGTTATTGGCGGCACTCCAGGTGCTTCTGTAACATTGAGTCCCGGCGGTTCGACATTCACACTTGATGGTTCTGGTTATGGTGGAACAAGGGTTTCTCCTTCATCAAATACTACCTACCATGCTACTGTTTCCTATTTGGGTTGTACGTCTAGTCCGGTTGATAGTGTTGTAGTTACTGTTAATCCATTACCAACGGCAAGTATTAGTGGTACAGCTTCAATATACGCCGGAGCAAGTACGAACCTTTCCTTCTCAGGTACGGCTGGTGCGCTGGTAACCTTTTCATTGTCAACGGGTGGTA
>CANCOG010000205.1 GCA_947379685.1 Flavipsychrobacter stenotrophus
CAGAGGCTGGTGGCGTAGCCGAGACATCGACAGCATATTCGTATCCTATTGCGCCTGTAACCGCAGGCCAGTTAAGCGTCACACTGTTATCCAGAATTCCGGAAATTGTCAGGGCTGTTGCAGGGTCACATAATGTAGTCGTAAATGGAATGGTCACCCACGAAGAATAAACACCTCCACCGCAATACACCTGTACGTGGGCATAATAATTGGTAGCTGGCAAAAGCCCTGTTGCATTGTACGTAGGCGCAGTCACAAAGGTTCCTCCACCGCCCGGCGCACCGGCAAATGTATTGATGACAATGTTGTAGCCACCTACGCATGCCGAACCTGTCCAGGAGATCGTAGCACCCATTGACGAAATACCCGACGCTGTAAGACCCGTTACGGTATCACAAGCTTGTGTTGTAAATGGAACGGTGACCCAAGCCGAGCTATCTACAAAGCTGCATAGGTGCCGAATGTGCGCATAGTATGCAGTGCCGGGAGCAAGCGAAGTATAGGATACCGAATTTGAGAATGTATAAGAACCGGGCGTCCCTACCACATAAGGCGTCGTGTTTACCACAAACAGGTAACCTGGTCCGCTGGCTGCAGCGGTCCATGATATGGTCACGCTTGTGTCGCAGATATTGGAAAGTGTGAGTCCGGTTATCGTGTCGCAAGTTTGGGTAGTTACGGCAATCGTAGTCCAGTTAGACGATCCGCCACTGCAATTATTTCTTACGTGAACATAATAAACCGTTGCACTCAGCAACCCACCTACAGAGTCTATTGTTGACGTAGTAAACGTACCCGTTGCAGATGGCGCACCAGGAGTAAGATTGACCACGTAGAAGTAACCTATACTACCCGAGACTGGTGTAAATGAGAACCTGACACTGGTATCGGTTGATGTGCCCGTAAGACCTGTTACCGTATCGCAATAGCCCGTAGTAAATGCAATTGTCGACCAGTAGGAATAGCCTCCGCTGCAGTCGTGACTCACGTGTGCATAATAGGTGGTGCCTGGGGCCAAACCGCCGACTCTTATTGTGGTATCTACAATTACAGTTCCCCCACCCGATGGGCTGCCCGGGGTTGTATTGATGACGTAAGCATAATTCGAGAATCCTATTATGCTGTCCCACTTAATGTTCGCAGATGTGTCGGTAATACCAAAAACTGAAAGGTGCGTAATGGTATCACAAATTGTAGTGAATGAAATTGTCTGCCACAACGAATGGTTGCTGCAATGGCACCCTGAACGCACATGCGCGTAATAAACAGTACCCTGTGCAAGTGAGGTAACATTCACTGAAGTACCGGAAAGGAGCGTGCCGCTGCCGGAAGGAATGCCCGCAGAGGTATCTACAATGTATTCGTAGCCGATAGAACCACTCATCGCGCTCCAGGATATTGTCGCGCCATGGTTGGTAACTCCTGTAGCATGCAGGCCGGTAACTGAGTCACACGTATTGGTAGTGAATGAAGTTGTTGTCCAGCTGGAAAAATAACCCGCATCGCAACTATCGCGAACGTGCAGGTAGTAAGTAGTGCCGGATACCAGACAGCCTGAATTGGCAAAAGTATCTGTTGTAACTGTACCTGAACCAGATGGCGCCGAAGGAGTATTGTCTATCACCCATTCGTAGCCTGCAGCACCAGCCAAAGCACCCCAAACACCCCTTGCAGATGAGTCGGTAATAGCTGTTACACTTATGGCACTGATACTGTAACAGGGAGGCCGTACAATCGTGATGATATGGTCCTGAACCTGGCCGGCAGTGATTGCAGCGCACGAACCCGAAGATGAAATAGTTCCGCTTTCGGTAGTCTCTATCCGCATACCGGTGAGACCGAGGGAAGAAGTCGTCGGGATCACAATATTTCCATACCAGTTGCTGTGATCAGAACTCTGGGTGAGATGGACATACTCTGAAGCATCAAATACACTATTGTGGTTGTAGTCTATCCATAATCCGGCATCTGAAATAGTGTGGACTGAATTGTTTACGTACACCGTGATCGGATAAGTACTCAGCCGCTGCATAGTGGCAGTGTTGTAGGATGGCGTTGGTGGTACTGAAACATAACCATTGGTGTCAGGTGTTTGTACCGGACAATACATAGTAGTGCCCACAATGCTCGTGATCAGGATATCTGTGTCACCTCCATTGTTCACGAGACTAACTCCCGTTGGTGTAGAACAGTAACAACTATCAAAAGGATTTTCAATGATGGATAATATATTCGACGTGTCGTTGCCTCCGCTAAAACTGCAGTGTGCCACAAGTGCATAATCTGTAGAAACCGTTTGGCCGGAAATAGTTGTTGCATGGCCTGTAGCACCCGAAATTGAGGAGTATGCTCCCGTCGTGCGTTTGATCCACTGATAGGTAATTCCCGAACCAACGGCATAGGCAGTATTGCTCAAATTGAAAGTCATTGAAGGACAGGCAAACGGTGAACTGCTGCTTACAGTACCCGCATCAGGTGCACCGCTGCAACGAACGAGGGTATCAACCTTTATCGTAAAATCAAAAGTCTGGCTGTAATAGAAATTGGTACATGCATCAATTCCCGCAAAAGAATTCGTAGCCCTTGTTGCGCGGATACGCATACCGGTTACCCCGGTATCGGCTGTTGCAGGAATTGTAAACGTAACGGTAGAACTTGTGCCTGATGCCGTGTTTGTATCCAATCTCACGTATTCCGAAGCTTCGTAGGTACCACTGTGATCATAGTCTATCCACATACCCGCATTGAAGTTAGAACCACCTGTAACATGCAGGTCGATAGTATATGGTAACGAGCGTTGGATGGTACCGGTTGAGTCACCTGCCATGCCAAAAACTTTGTGTGCTCCTGTATACGTACCTGCAACATGCAGGGTAGATGCCGGTATGCGCACATTATCAATTTGTGTCGATGTTTCAGACGTACCAAGCGATGAGCCGCAATAGCAGGAATAGTAGGGTGTTTCTGTTACTGTGACAATGTTTGAGTTGCTGCTGGAGCCGCTCGCAGAGCAGGAAACAGTATACCGGTAATCCGTTGTTACTGTCTGAGAACTTATAGATAATGTTGAATTCGTAGCACCGGAAATAGCTGTAAATGTTCCTGAACCTGCCGGCATAGAATACCATTGATAGGTTACCCCAACGGCTACACCAAATCCAGTATCAGAAAGCATGAAAGCGGTACCGGCACAGACTGCAGACATTGTAGAAAAAGCGGTACCAGCAGCTGGTGTACCTGAGCAAGGTATGCCCGGTGCAATGCGTACAACATAATCTTCTGTTGCTCCATTAGTCTCGGGTGTGCAGGCATCGGTACCAGTCATTAGTGCTGAACTTTCTGAAGTACGGATGCGCATTCCGGTAAGTCCGGTATCAGCCGTAACCGGGATGTACAATGAAGCTGTAGATGTTGTGCCAGAAGTCCTGTTTAAGGCCAGGGTTACAAACTCAGTTGGTTCAAATGTCCCGCTCTGGTCAAAGTCAACCCAGGCATCAGCATTGTAATTGCCGGTGCCATGTGATTTCACCGCAATAGTATACGTGAAACCCTGGCGCATAGAATCGCTGGTGGTTGCAGTAACCGGATAAAACTGCCTGTACACTGCTGTGCTGCCGGGTGTTGGGTTATTGATATTTGTGCTGACTACAGCTACGCTGTCAATTGGGGCTGCCGTTGCACTGGTATTCAGCGTAACGCCCGTTAACGGTGCGCAGTAGCAAATATAAAACGGCTTATTATTCACAGTTACCAATGCGCTGGTATCGCGCAACCCGCTTCCTGCACAGGTAACAACCAACCTGTAGTCCGAAGATACGGTCTGCGTTGAAATTGTCGAATAAGGAGCCGTTGCACCTGTTATAGCAGTATAAGTTGTAGAACCGGTTGGTGATGAGATCCACTGGTAAGTAATTCCGGAGGCACTTGTAAACCCTGATGCTCCCAGATTAAATGCTTCACCAGGGCAAACGGTTGTCGCATATGCAATGGCCGTGCCTCCAGTTGGTGTACCGGTACATGGTACAGCCGGAATAATATGAACAATATAGTCCTGGGTTGCACCATATGGCAGATCGTTACAATCATCAGAAGAAGTTGCAGCATAAATATCTGAAAGCGTGCGCACCCTTAACCCCGTTAGACCGGTGTCGGCACCCGCTGGAACTGTGAATGAAATAAAGGATGGAGTTCCCGGTGTTGCAGCGGTCCCGTTAATAAGGATAAACTCTGAGTTATCGAAGGAACCGCTATGATCGTAATCTATCCAGGCCTCAGCTTTGTAATTGCCTGTCCCTGCAGAGTTAACAGCCATAACATAAGTGCTGCTTCTCTTTAACAATGCAGTGGTAGAAAAAGTTGTAGGATAGTATTGATGGTAAACATCAGTACTGCCGGGAGTACTGTTATTAAGTGTGGTAGTAGCTATTGAAAAACTATCTATTGGTGTAACATAAGACGAGTCGTTAAGCGTAGTACCGGTTGCCGGTGCACAATAACATGTAAAGAATGGATTTTCGTTTACAGTCGCTATGCTGGAGGTATCTGCAAATCCCGAATAAGCGCAGGTTACCACCAATGCATAGTTGGTTGCTGCACTCTGTGTAGGGACCGTGTAACTCGTTCCAAATGCGCCTGAAATAGCTGTGTAAGCACCAGAGCCAGAAGGCTTGCTTACCCACTGGTAGGTAATACCCAAGGCATTGGCAGCGCCGATATTATTTAAAAGAAACGACTGTCCGGGACAAACGGACGAAACAGAAGCAGATGAAGCACCGGTAATTGAATGCCCTGAACATGCAATACCTGTATCGATATGAATATAGTAGTCGGCTGTTGCTCCGCCAAACTCGTCGGTACAGCCATCACTTGCAGCCATAATGGAGCTATAAGAGCTGACACGAATACGCATACCCGTCAGCCCTGTATCGGAAGTTGTAGGTATTGTAAACGTAACAGAACCGCGATTCCCCGGAGCCCTGTTAGAACTGATATTCACAAATTCCGATGCGTCATAAGTGCCGCTATGATCATAGTCGATCCACATTCCAGCGTTATAATAATCAGTTCCATTAGAATTAACGTTCATGATGTAGTGACTCCCCTGACGCAGGTTAGCTGTAGTGGACACAAACGTAGGATAGTAGCTGGTGTAAACAGCGAATGCTCCCGGCGTATAGTTATTGAACATTGTTCCGGTGATAGCCACGCTGTCAATTGGCGCACGGGTGGCATCAACATTTAGAGTTACTCCCGTCGGTGGCGCACAATAGCATTGATAATATGCGCTCTCACCAATGGTTAAGGGTGTTGTAGTATCAGATGAGCCACTGGATGGGCAAGTCACTACCAATTCATAATCTGTGGCTACAGCCTGCCCGGAGGAAGTATAAAGCGCCTGTGTCGCCCCGGGGATTGCGTTAAAAGATGACGATGAAGTAGGCTTTTTATACCATTGGAAAGTTAAGTCGGAAAAAGGGGTGTATCGCGCTGCCGACAGATAGAATGGAGATGAAGTACAGGCCGATGTTACTGACGAAAAAGCACTGCCAGCATGAGGTGCACCAATACAGTGTGTTGACGGGACGATACGCACAATAAGATCCTCAGTTTGCCCACTGATTTCAAAACGACACGCTTCGTTGTTTGCGATTGTAACACTATCGGTAATGATCCTGATGCGCATACCTGTTAACCCGGTATCAGCAATTATTGGAATAGTGATCGGGCAATAAGCAATCCCTCCCGCAAGTGCATGTGCATTCACCAATTTGTACTCGCCGGTGTCCAGAACACCATCACCGTTGTAGTCTATCCACATTGCAGCAGCAAATGGCATTGCCCCCCCTGATTTAATAAAGATGTTGTAGGTCGCACCAACCATTAGTGACGTGGTAGCAAAACCTGTGTCAGCCAATGCTGTGTACGGGCTGATATTGGAAGGTAAATAAACACTGAGCGATGTGCCTTCTATTGCTACACTATCCAATGTTGTACTAACGGCATCTCCTCCCGAAGAATTGCTGCAATAACATTGATAAAATGGATTTGGGCTTACCGTCATACTCACCGAAGTATCATGAGCTGAACTGAATGCGCAGGTAAGCTTTACCTGGTAATCAGTGGCTATAGTTGCAGCGGCACCCTGATACGACCTTGATGTTGCACCAGAAATTACCGTATAGGATCCTGCACCTGCAGGCCGTGAAAACCATTGAAATGCAATTCCGGCGGCTACCGAATCATTGATCAGCTGAAGGTCGACCGGGCGACCGGGGCAAACAGTAGGCGCCCCCGTAACATTCCCTGTTGAAAGTAGACCTGAACATGCGGGAATGGAAACAATATTAGCAACATAATCTGCTGTCACCCCCCCATAATAATGATTGGAGCCGTCTGCATTGCTGCAGGAATTCAGTAATCCAGATGGATATCCGGTAGTATAACTGAGATAATAGGAAACATTTCTTACCCGCATGAGGTGGCTGCCTGTTGCTGCATTGAGCGGCACATTCAAAGTAAAGGGTATATTGAACCCACTGACAGTAAAGTTAGCCGGTGCTGGAAACACCGCTGTTACGAATTCAGAATCGGCGAAAACACTGTCGTTATTAAAATCGATCCAAACCTGGTTTCCGGTATAAGCTGACGCTGAAGAATAAAGAACTGCCCCAGTATACGACCTCCCCTGCTGCAATACCACAGCAGATACAGACGAAGTACGGTCGGCATATCCTGTTGCCAGGGCAGATGACGGTAACACGTCAAGAATATTTGAACCAAGTGCACCAGTCAAATCAAACTCGTTCATACTGCCGGCAGCAACACCTGTCGCGTAATAGGATGGCATGCAGGGCTGAGCAAAAGCCGGAAGACCGAGCGAAAGAACCAATAAGAATAAGTAAATTTTCTTCATGAGCTTGTTTTTAATAATCCTCTTAGGGTGACGGATACTATTGACCGATATTCCCGTCAGGGAATATTAAGACGATCAAAATACCATTTAAAGTTACAACCTCCCAAATTTAGTAAGAATAACCCGATACATGCTAAAAACGTAAGTGTATTTTTGTTTGCAGCGCTCTGGGCTGTCGGAGAAGCAAACCGGACAGTTATGCCTGCACGTCAAACCATACCTTTTCTTTACAGTCCCAGTCCCCACTGTAGTTAATTGTGAGCTCTTCGCCAGCTGCAATTTCTCTCACAGTTTGTATCGAGATGGTGTTTTGATCGTAGTCCATAAAGTACTCGCAATTTGAGCTGTAGGAATGGTTGTAGATAGGCACCCAGCCTAAAGCCATGCAGCATAATTCTGCACCATCTGGCTGCCACTCAAAAATGTAATCATGCAGCAATGTCTGGTCCAGTAACTTTCTTTCTGCATTGCTCATGACAATAACCGGAGATGTTTCTACAACAAAATCAGACGGCAATTCCTCCTCCGTAAACACGCCCCTGCCCTTATTTTCCGTTTCGGCAAGGTATAATACCCCATTTATCATATTTCTACAAGCTAAAACCCTACTTTGCAAATAAAATAATGGTTTTTTTAGTTGCTTTTTATATTTTTACAACCCTAAAGGTAATTATATGAAGTTATTCAAAAGCCTGAAAATATGTCTTGCAGTTTTTTTACTGTCTTCGCCGCTTTTCAGTCTTGCACAATATAAAATGGAAATAAGGCCTTTTTTCACTTATTTCCGCGATCTGGGCCGTTGGGAATTGGGTGGTACATACATGATCAGTACCGGCACTTTTAACGGAGTGTTGCCCTATTATGGCTACAATAACCGCTTTCTGACAGACAGCACTTTGAAAAGGAGCATCATATCCAATCCCGGCTATGGCGTTTCTTTGGGTACTTCCATACCGTTTGCAGCCACCGGCCATATAAGTTGCTGGGCATTCTCTATTAATGCTATGGCTAACTACTACAAGTTTAATGACCTGAACAGGGGTTACAACATTGACGGTACAGATAAAGAACTGCCACATGTTATGAACTCAACAACGCTTCAATTCAACCTCCCGATTGGCTTGGATTGGAAAATTGGCTGTGACGCTATTTGTACCAAGCGTTTGAATTTCGGAGCGAGCCTTGGTTTCGGTGTTATGCCACACTACAACATTACCTCAATCGACAGCGTTGCAGATCATTTCAACCCTCAACAAAGCTTTGGTTTCAATCCTTACGGAAAGGCCGAAGTATCTGCGTTCCTTGGTTTGCTGGTTAAGTTCCGGGCAATGTACACTATGGGCAACATCGAGTTAATGAACAGCTCCAACACTATTGGCAATACTGGGCTTTCACCATATACCGACGGTCCGTTTAAAATAACCAGCAATTCGCACTTCATGCTTTCCTTTATCATTTTGCCTTTCTCAGGCAAGTGGCATGAATCAGCCTGGTACAATGACTACGATTCCTACAACTGGAACGAGAAACT
>CANCOG010000206.1 GCA_947379685.1 Flavipsychrobacter stenotrophus
TCGGTACCATTAATAGGGAGGAAATCCTGCGCTTTTTCGAAGATCTTTTCAATCCCGTAATTGTAATTTGTTACACTCTTCAGATTTGGAGTATCCATACAATATTGCTTTTATTCTGTAATCCAAGATTTGTAATAACCGTCAACTTCAATGTTCATCGCTTCTTCTGTAATCATCACCGGATTGAACGGATCTATCATTACAGCCAGCTCCTTTGTTTCCTTCTGGCCAATGCTGCGCTCTATTGCGCCCGGATGCGGGCCATGAGGAATGCCACCGGGGTGTAATGTAAATTGACCCGCCTTTATATTATTACGGCTCATGAAATCACCGTCGACATAGTACAGTATTTCATCGCTATCAATGTTACTGTGGTGGTATGGTGCGGGAATTGCCAGAGGATGATAATCGTACAGACGCGGCACGAACGAACACACTACAAAATTGCGGCTTTCAAAAGTCTGGTGAATGGGCGGAGGCATATGAATGCGGCCGGTAATAGGTTCGAAATTGAAAATGGAGAAGGTATAAGGGTAATGGTATCCGTCCCACCCTGCGACATCGAACGGGTGATTGGTGTATATGTATGGGAACATCATCCCTTTCTTCTTGATGAAGATATCGAACTCCCCTTTTTCGTCGAAAGTTTGCAGGTTAGATGGGCGTTTGATATCACGTTCGCAGAATGGTGAATGTTCGAGCAATTGTCCGAAATCGTTCCTGTAACGGCGGGGTGTAAATATCGGATCGAATGATTCAATATAAAGCAGCATGTTATCAGAAGTATTGAAATGGATCTGATAAACGGTGCCTCGTGGAATTATGATATAGTCTCCGTATTTGAAATCGAGAGAACCATACATGGTATGCAGCACGCCGCTACCCTTGTGTACAAACAACATTTCATCGGCATCGGCATTCTTATAGAAATACCGCGTTGAATTCATAGGCGCTGCGAGTCCAATATGCATGGCTGCATTTACAAAAAGTGTTTTACGGCTCTCCATATAATCGCCAACCGGCGCTATGTTGAAACCGTTGAAACTCATGGCATTCAGGCCATTTTCTATAGCTATTTTAGGCTTAACGGAGTAGGGCTCACCCTTTTGTTTCACACAAGTTGGTGGATGCAAATGATAGGCCAAAGAAGACAGACCAGCAAAACCCTGTGTCCCTACCAATTCTTCCTGGTATAATTTGCCATCGGGTTGCCGGCTAACAATGTGACGTTTATCTGGTACTATTCCTAAACTGTGATAAAAAGGCATGTTGTACAATTTTCAATTGCAAACGTACCTACCATATATCCCGGCCATTATGACCTCCGACAGTTTAAAATATGATTTTCGTCAGAGTGCTGTAGGGGCGCATATCTATTCGTAATTTTTCTTGCTTGAGGCAATACGCTTACTGATACGGTTCATTAATAACCTGGGACCAAGCACCTTCATATTTTCTCCAAATCCCAATATTTCACGTTCGAGTTCAAAATTGAGCACGACATCGATCCGGATGATGATTCCGTCCTGATCATCCTTTAAAATAGTTTGCGATTGGTGCAGCGGCTTGGTGATAACATAGGGAGCCATAGTTTTATCCACTTGCAGTACCACCTTGTGGGGTCTGTCCTTCTCCGTTTTTGTTACACCCAGCACATCGCTGAAATACCGCTCGAGATCGACACCTTCGTAGGGTAGAAAAGCGCCCTTTTGCAGCACCTGGAATTCGATGATCCTATCGAGCGCCAGGGTATATAATACTGGCGATTTCTTATTTCGGGCCACCAGGAACCATCTATTGCGATATTCCTTCAACAGGTAAGGATGGTAAACCTGTTGGGTTGGCTCCGCAGCCTTAAAGGACTTATATAACAGTTGTATGGGGCGTTTATTGGCGATCGCCTGATATAAGGGCGCAATATGCTCCAACCCCTTCAGCAGCTGGTTGTTCTCAAATTGTATATAACTTCCGCCCTTTGTTGTCGATTTGTTCAGGCTATTTTCAAGCCGGGCTATCATGTCACTCATTTCATCGAAATAGATGAATCCGTTAAATTGTTTGAGGACACCTACTATTTCCTTCATTTTCTCTACATCGGCACTATTAATGGGCACCTTGGTGATGCTATAGCCCTGTTCTGAATACTCGTAAAACTTCTTGTCGCGAATGACAATAGGTGCATTGTAGCCCAATTTATCGCTGCGCATCAGCTGGATATCCGCTTGGATTGTTCGTTTGCTCACACCTGAAACTATACCTTCCGTTTCGTGGAGCACATCAGCCACCTTAACTATCAGGTCATCGAGCGTCCACTTCCTGAGCCTGTTTTTGAGGCATTCATCTATTGTGCGGTAGCGAATAAGCGCAAGTTTATTGAGCGACATAAGCGATATTTGAAGTTGGAAAGTACAAAATTGGTGGATTACTACGCAATCAATCTGCGCAGCAGAAGCAATTATCGCTGCAGTTTGCATGATCTCAAAAATGGATTCCTTTACTGGCGCGGGTTTGCGGGAAATGAAATTTATTTTTGTGAACTGCGCAAATGTGCTGCGCAGTGGTGCGCGCATATTTGCAGTGTCAGAAAGAAACACCTGTCTGGCGAAAAAACGTACACGATGAACAACGAAGTAAACGGAAAAGACCTGCTGGCAGTAGGCTACTCAGAAGGCAAGATACTCGGGCTGGCACTTGCAGCAATCAAGGGCCTTTCAACATTCACCAGGGAGGAAATAATTGCGCTCTTGACCAAGGTAAGGGACTACCCCGAAAGTTACCTGGATGACCCGGTTTTGAAATCACTGGCAACAGCGATGGTAGAAGAAGCTGCAGCACCTGTTGATGACACTATTGAACTTACAACAGAAATCAGGAAATACGCAATTTATGGTGCTGCGGAAATTGAATACGGCGCTTTAAACCAAATGAGCACTGCGATGCGATTGCCGGTAACCGTCGCGGGCGCATTGATGCCCGATGCACACCAGGGTTACGGACTCCCGATTGGTGGCGTACTGGCTACCCGAAATGCCATTATACCTTATGGTGTAGGCGTTGATATTGGCTGCAGGATGGCTCTATCGGTTTTCGATATTACAGAGGAATTTTTTATGGCCAACCAGGCCAAGTTCAAGCGTGAGTTAATAGCGTTCACGAAGTTTGGCGCAGGAGCAGGGTTTCATGGAAAATATAAAGCGGAGCATGAGGTATTGGACAGGGCTGAATTCAATATGAATGCTTTTGTAAAACAGCTCCAGGATAAAGCTGCCTCTCAGCTGGGTTCTTCCGGGGGTGGTAACCACTTTGTGGAATGGGGTATAATTGAATTTGAAAAGGCTGATGCTGCACTGAACGTTCCGGCTGGCAAGTATGTCGCCTTATTGTCTCACTCGGGTTCCCGTGGTTTTGGGGCCACTGTTGCCGGCCAATATACCCGGCTGGCCAAAAGTATCTGTAAGCTACCGCAAGAAGCCATAAACCTTCCCTACCTGGATATGAACTCAGAGGCAGGACAAGAATACTGGCTGGCCATGAACCTGGCAGGCGACTATGCTTCGGCTTGCCACAATATCATCCATAAGAAACTCACAGCGGCAATAGGCGGCAATGTGCTGGCCAAGGTGGAAAATCACCACAATTTCGCATGGAAGGAACAACTGGATGGCGAAGAAGTTATTGTACACAGAAAAGGTGCAACCCCAGCGGGTGCAGGTGTAATGGGTATTATCCCAGGCAGCATGACGGCACCGGGCTTCCTGGTAAGGGGTAAGGGTGAAGCCAACGCCATAAACTCTGCCTCACATGGCGCGGGTAGGAAGATGAGCCGCACCAAGGCCATACAGAACATTACCCACCAGCAAATGACTGCAATCTTAAAGGAACACAATGTTACCCTTATTGGTGCAGGACGCGACGAGGCTCCAATGGCTTATAAAGACATCAATGCTGTAATGGCAGCACAGAACGAATTGGTTGAAGTGGTTGGCAAGTTTACTCCTAAAATTGTGCGTATGGCGGATGATGGAAGCAGGGAAGACTAGACGAATAATTGTGCAATTAATTCAGTAGCCCCGTAAGGAAAGAATTCGGGGCTACTGCATTGCTCATTTAGTCTGCTCAGCCAGCTCCTTCAACTTAGCATTCATCATTTCAAAGCCCGCCTTTGTATCGACCTCCAGCATCTTCTTGAAAAACGGCACCAATATGCCACGGAAGTGCTCGTATTGTTTGAATGTCACTGTTCCATTGCCATTGTCAATGATAGAAAAAGTGTGCTCGCCATCGAAGACAAAGGGCACCATAACCTTGCCTATCCAACGCAGTTCCTTGTTTTCTGTGAACTGCAAAACCCTTGGCGTGAATTGCATGGCTTTCCCGTTTGGCGGTTGTATTTGGGCCGAAATATTTCCGCCTACAACGGGTGTGCCGGATATAGCTTTAATGAACGGATTCCAGTTGGCGTAATCTTCGAAACGGGTGAGAATACTCCAAACCCTTTCCGGCGTTGCGGTAATGGTAACCTCTGAATAAATGAGCTTTCCGTGCTTAATCACCTGACCAGGGGCATTCGATGCCTGTTGTCCATTGGCATCAGCATCTATTGTTGCTGTAACACCTGTGCCTTGCATTGCAGCAACCATCGCTGCGAGAAAAAAATGACTGAACATAATTGATCGCTTTTGTTACATAAAGGTCGCCACGGTCAACCGCTCAAAACGATAACAAAAGATAAGAAATCAGATTTCCGACGATGTACTTTACCATCTAATTCTTTACCACAAAGGTCACAAGGGCATTCACAAAGGCCACTATATTCAATAAAACATGGGCAAATTAGGGGCACAAAGTACAGTCGAGACACCTGTACAAATCAGTGCCCTTAACAGTATGAACCAGTTCACTTTTGCATTACGCGGTTGCGGATCCGGCTCAGGCTTACGGGTGTAATTCCCAGGTAGTTCGCGACCAGGTGCTGAGGTATACGTTCCAGTATTTTCCTCTTGTTGCTGTTTAGCAATTCAATGTACCGCTCTTCAGGGCTCAGCATCAACAGACCTGCCATACGTTCTTCCACACCCTTCAATGCCCATTCTGCCAATAGCCTTCCAAACCGCTCCCAGTGTTTCGACCGGTCAAAAGCTTCTGCCAGTTTTCTATAAGGAAATACGATTATTTGCACTTCACAAAGTGCCTCAAAACTCAATTGCGATGGCTGGCCGGTAATGCAACTCAGGTAAGGACCGGTAAAGGCATTTTCAAAATAAAAGTAAGTCGTTTTCTCTTCGCCGTCTTTAGTGTAAAAATGTCTCATGGTGCCCTTGAGAATCAATCCGAGGTCCTTGCCTACCTTCCCTTCGGCGGCGAACAATTCACCTTTCTTCAAAATCCTTATCGTAATAAAAGGTGCAATTAATTGCCAGTCTTCTTCAGGCATGGGCACCAACTGGCCTATTTTAGATCGGAGTATATTTTCCGGCGACGACATGAGAAAAGTTTCGCCAAAAATAAGCCCGATTGGATTCGCAACAACGCTTACACGCATTCAATTATCTCGCATAAACGCCTTCCTACATAGATTTTTGAAAATATACTTCAAATTATCCTTTAATTTCCTAACTTAGATTCTCCTAAAAATGACATCCATATGACAAATGATCGCGACACACTGAGCACCTATGTCTTTGCATTGCTCGAAGAAGGCCAGGGAAGGGAACAAATTGAAACCCACCTTTTGGAAAAAGGTCACGAAGAAGATTTTGTGCGTGAATTCGTGCAGGAAACAGTTAAGCTACGGTATGCAACCCGCCGCAATCAGGGCGTGAACCTCATTATTATGGGGGCAGTTGTGTGTTTTCTCAGCTTCCTGCTTACTATCACATCATCATTCTCGCACGGCTCATTTCCTTATGTACTGTACGGGCTTACCAGTTGTGGTATACTTATTGCATTTGCGGGATTTACGAAGGTTTTTTAGCACAATGCAATCCACTAAGTTTTTACAGATTCCTTCGCCATGTGCTGTCCAGAAATCGGAATGAGTACCTAACCCACCCAGAACCAAATACCTAAACTGAAAATTATGCCCCTAAAGAAATTAAGTGGACCTGGCATTGCTATAGCATTTTTTACATGCTGTATCTACGTGTCTTTCGGCTGTCTTGCACAGGCGGGATCAACGGCCAAATTCGTTAAAAATAATGATCACTACCAACTCCCAAAAGCAAAACTGGCATTTGCCGGCGGTGGTGTTGAAACTATTACAAAGGAAAATGAACAAACAGGGGAGAAAGTGATGACAATTGTTTCCCGAAATCCTACGCCGGTAAAAATAGATGGAACCGCCATTTACAAACAAGGTGAGGTAACCCAGGGTGTTGTTTTTAATGGCCATTTCAAAAACATTATTACCTACTTATTCTCGACTCTTAAGACGGAGCTTAAAATGCTTGATGACGGCAACTACAGTTTGCGATTCGACAACATAGTCATTGATTCAAAAGGGAACGTCGCCTTCTTCGACTATAACGGTCCAGAAAAAATAGTTGAAAAAGGAGGTAATCGCAGCATGGGGGAAAACAATATAACTGCGATAAACAAAAAATTTATAGAAGCGGTGGCTGCATGCCCGACCTTCAAACCTGCCCAGAAAAATAATGCTGATGTTGCCCTGCTGGTTCAACCGAATAGCGATGAAAAACAATTCAGGCTAAATGGCCATAAACTGTTCATTTTCGCAAGTGGCAAGTGGGTTGAGTTGTAATAGGCGTTGAAAGAAAATAATTTCATCGTTAAATTGCAAGTCCAAATCCTAACAAAATGACAATGAAAGCTCTCTTGTATCCGCTTTTGTGCCTGGCGTCTTTAATGCAGGCCTTGCGCATCAGTGCTCAAACAACTGAACCAGCACTAAAAATTACGCACCTGACCGGTGACTTCTACGTCTATACTACTTATAAGCCGGTAAATGGAAATCCGTTCCCTTCCAACAGTATGTACCTGGTTACCAGCAAAGGCGTGGTGATGTTCGATACTCCCTGGGACACAACACAGTTCAAGCCCCTGATGGATAGTATCCAGGCCCGGCACAACAAGCCTGTAGTGCTTTGTATTGCTACGCATTCGCACGACGACAGAACCGCAGGCATGAGCTTCCTTCAGCATAATGGCGTCCCAACCTATTCATCGAAATTAACCTATGAATTATGCGCCGAGCATCCTGAAAGAAGGCCGGAGCACTACTTCACCGGAGACACTACTATAACAATAGGAAACCACACTTTTCAAACCTATTATCCTGGTGAAGGTCATACAAAGGATAATATCGTGATCTGGTTTGCCAATGAAAAAATATTGTATGGCGGCTGCCTGGTGAAGAGTATTGAAAACAATGGATTGGGCAATGTTGCCGATGCAAATATCAGCGCGTGGGCACCTTCGATAAAAAAAGTAATGAAGCGATTTAGGAAGCCAACTTATGTTATCCCCGGCCATTTTGGGTGGTCTGGCAAAAAGGCACTGAAACACACTCTCAAGCTTATTAAAAAGGCACGATAGGCAGCCCGCTCAAAAATAAAATTTGGTAATTACGTTTTGTAACGTATCTTTACGTTATGAAACGGATAAACCAAATTACCCCGCTCACAAAAGCTGAAGAAGAAGTAATGCAGATCATATGGCAGCTGGACCGCTGCCTTGTAAAGGATGTAATTGACCAACTGGGTAACCCTGACATGCCTCACAGTACAATATCCTCAGTAGTAAGAATATTGGAGAAGAAGGGATTCGTTGGTCACAAGGCATATGGAAAAACCTACGAGTATTTCCCGGTAGTCAGCCGTGAGGAATATGCGGGGCATGGCGTTAAAAGCCTGATGGAAAAGTACTTCGGGGGCTCACCAAAAAAACTGGTAAGCTTCCTGGTGCAAAGCGAAGACCTTAACCTCAACGAGCTTAATGAACTAATGAATAAAGCGGCAAAACCTTCTAAAAAATAAGGACATGTTACAGCACCTCATTAATACAACAGCCATATGGGTATACAGCCTGCTGCTGTTCGACATCTTCCTGCGCCGGGAGAGCTTTCATACCTACAACAGATGGTACCTGCTGACGACCTTCGTACTTGGACTTTTCTTTCCTTTCTGGCAATGGCAGCGGGTGGACTTTGTGCAGGAACAATTTCAGGCACCGCTGCAACGGGTAATACATACGAAGGCACAACTTGCCTCATCCATCACTCCCGAGCTTACAACCAACTGGCAGGCCATACTGTGGATGATATACTGTGTGGGTGCCATTATCTCCGCCGTAATGTTGTTTACTGACATCGTGCAGCTGATAAAATACAATAGAAGCGGAAGCAAATCAACATTGGGCAACTGGGCTATTATAGAAACAAGACGG
>CANCOG010000207.1 GCA_947379685.1 Flavipsychrobacter stenotrophus
GCAACCGACTTTACATATTCTATCATGTGTTCTCTCTATTAACGGGATGCGAAAGTAGTGGGCAGAAGGCACTCAAAAAAGGAATTTTTTTAGAATTGTTTTTGTAAGTGATCTCATTTATCGGTAGCGGATTATCCTGTAAATGGAAAAGTTCAGTGCATTTCGTAACGCCCCGAAGGGGTGAAATACAATAGCGATGGGTGAAGCCCATCGGACGATACGTCTGTGTTTCGAGCCCTGTAAGGGCGCAATATAATGAACCAAATTACCCCGATGCAGTTATGATTACCCCATGTCCTGACATTGGTCAGGACGGTGTCCGTTAATAATTCGTAACTTTAGTCGCCTGTAAGATACTATGGCACAATTTTTTAATGTCAGCAATAAGCCATGGAATATAAAGATTACTATAAAATAATGGGGGTGGCCAAGACTGCAACCCAGGAAGAGATAAAGAAGGCTTATCGTAAGCTTGCCGTGAAATACCACCCCGATAAGAACCCGGGCGACAAGAAAACTGAAGAGAAATTTAAAGAAATAAATGAGGCCCACGACGTACTTGAAGATCCTGAAAAGCGCAAGAAGTATGATGAGCTGGGGGAAAACTGGAAATATTATCAGGAACAAGGTGCCAGACCGGGTAGCGGGCAACGAGCAGGCCGGGGCAGGCAACAGCAGGGATTTGGTGGTGATTTTGGTGGCGATGAAAGCCAATTCTCCGATTTTTTTGAATCTATATTCGGGCATGGAGCTTCGGGATTTAGTAATTCAAGGCAACGGTCGAACAGGCCCATGAAGGGTGAGGATATGAACGCAGAAGCTACTATATCATTAAATGAGGCGTTCCATGGCACAACCCGCCACCTTGAACTATCTGATCATAAACTAAATATTAAAATGAAGCCAGGCACTGCCGATGGTCAGGTGTTGCGGTTAAAAGGCAAGGGCGGGACGGGCGCAAACGGTGGTTCCGCAGGCGATATTTTCATTACTATTCATGTTGCTACCGATAATCAATTTGAAAGAAAGGGCAATGACCTGCATTTTGAATGCCCGCTGGATGTGTACACTGCCATACTAGGCGGGAAACTGCCGGTGAACACCATAGATAAAACACTGAATATTAATATACCCGCCGGAACAAATAGTAATAAGATATTCAGGCTGAAGGGGACGGGAATGCCCCTTTATGAAGATGCTACCCAGCGTGGCGACAGCTATGTAAAAGTAGTGATCAATGTACCCCAACAACTTACAGAAGAAGAGAAAGAGTTATTTACCCAATTGGCTAATCTAAAACATCCGCATCATGCTTAGGGAATGAAGAGGGGAAGTGCAGAGGTCTTTAAACGTTGGCCCCAAGTATCCCCATTACAAGTGACGACTAATCTTTGACAATCTTAAGCACATCACTCTTGTTATCCCCGATAAGTTTGAGGTAATAAATTCCCCGGGGGAGCCCTTTTACATTGACTTTTGTGAAAACCCCTGCAAGGCTGCCGGAAAGTGTTACTTGCCCCAGCGTATTGATAAGGGCAAACGAGTGGTACAGGTTTACAAAAAGGTGAATGGTCAGTTCATCGGTTGCCGGGTTGGGGTAGCAATCGGCTTCACGTGTACAATTGGTAACTGCAACCTGCATAGTGTCGGCACAACCGGTTGGCAACGTATAAATAACTTGACCTCCTCCTTCCTTTATTCCTGAAATAAGACCGGTTGTTGTGTTTAAGGTCATTAGGTCGGTTTGAAAAGTATTCCAAATACCTCCTCCAAGATGTTCGTCTAATCGAATTGAATAGCCTTTACACACGCTATCACTGAGGTGAACTGGGTTTGGTTTGGGATTGACCTTTATGATCAATGATGTATCTCGATAGCCGCAGGAATTTGAGACATATAACGTCAGCGTGTCAACACCTTGGTGGTTTCCCGTGATTTGTGCAACAGAATGGTTTTGTGTTAAGATCGCTGAATTATTGCTGATTGCCCAATCTTGCCCATAGGGATAGTTTGACGGTATGATAGAATCAATTGCACCTTCACAAAGTTCATAAATCGATTTCGATACAGACACAGATGGAGGAATGTCCCAAACGAAAACCTGCATTCCGTGAATGCTGGTTCCACAAGAGTTAGTAGAGATGTTATAAACAGAATCTACTCCGACAGTCTTGCCGTACACATAATCATTGTATGCATAAACTAGCCCGAATCTGGAGTAAATGGTTCCCTCGCAGAGGAAATCAGTGTTACCGCTGCTGACTTTTAGTTCATCGAATCCTATACAAACTGCTGCACTCTGGTAATGATTGTCTAACTCAAAATAGGCGTAGGGTAACGGATTAACTTTAATTGCCTTTCTGGCGGTATCACGGCCGCAGGCATTTGAAACGACATAAATTACAGTATCTTCTCCTGGCCCTGAGCACTCAAAACCACCTGAATGGATGCCCTTAACCAGTCCATTAGCTACACTTATATAATACTTCTTGTTTTTCCAGATGCCGCCGGTTACCGTATCAGTTAGCTGGGTGGAATCGCCCACGCATATTGAGTTTGTAGTGCCACTGATGATACCCGCGTCAGGAAACGTATCAACCTTAACTACAATTTTGCCTGATGTTGCGAAGACGATATTGTGCGCAGCGTTGGTTAGGTGGCATAATATTGTGTCGTGATTATGGAGCGCACCGGTAATGAATTTTGTACTGTCTGTACCAACAACTGTTCCATTAAGCAACCATTGGACATTATGAGCAGCAGTCCCGGAGATTGTGGCTGTAAAGGTGTCAATCCTGCCAAAGCAAGTGAGGGTGTCACTCGCACAAACATCAATAGTTTGCGACCGAACGATAAATGGAATAAGAGCTAATAACAGGAAAACAGTTTTCATAAAGCTGTTAATAATATTCAAAGGTAGATATAGTTCTATTCTTTAACCATTTTAAGCACGTCACTTTTGTCGTCCCCGATAAGTTTGAGGTAATAAATACCTTTGGGCAACGCCTTTACGTTAACTTTTGTAATAACCCCGGCAAGGCCCCCTGACAGTGTTACTTGCCCCAGCGTATTGATAAGGGCAAACGAGTGGTACAGGTTTACAAAAAGGTGAATCGTCAGTTCGTCGGTTGCCGGGTTGGGGTAGCAATCGGCTTCACGTGTACAATTGGTAACTGCAACCTGCATAGTGTCGGCACAACCGGTTAGCAACATATAAATAACTTGACCTCCTCCTTCCTTTATTCCTGAAATAAGACCGGTTGTTTTATTCAACGTCATTATGTCGCTTGCCGCTGTTTCCCAGATCCCCCCCGAAACAGAGTCATTTAGGTAAATTGAATAGCCACTGCAAACACTATCCCGGCTATGAAAAGGTTTAGGTGTACTATCTATTTTGACCTGAATAGATGTGTCTGAAAATCCACACTGGTTTGACGTCCTGAGTGTTACTTGGGTCGATCCGGCCAGTTTGCCGGTAATCCTGGCTCCATTGATTGTTGGGTTGACCACGGCCAGGTTCGGTTGTTCTACCAGCCAGGCAACACTACTGTTATCAAGTAGCTGCACTGAATCGACCGCGCCTTCGCATAAACGCATAGTTGAACTTGACGCAATTGCTTTTTTGGGTTTTTCGGAAACATACACCGTCATTGAAAAAGAATCGATGCCACATGAATTTGAAGAAACGTTGACAACGGTGTCTGTACCGGCTTTTACTCCAAAGCATCCACCCCACCCAAAATCAACAAAACCGTGCCTTACATGTAAAGCGCCTTCACACATGAAGTCAGTACGCCCAGAATTAGGCTTTAGTTGAATAAATGGGTCAGCGCAGAGAAATGCGCTGATGGAAAAACTGCCCAACTCAAAATAGGCGTAGGGCAATGGATTCACTGTTATTGCCTTTCTAGCTGTGTCTATGCCGCAAGCATTTGAAACAATATACAAGACTGTATCTTTTCCTGGCCCCGAGCACTCAAAACCACCGGAATGAATGCCCTTCACCAACCCATTTGATACGCTCATGTAATTCTTTTTGCTTTTCCAGATGCCGCCGCTTACTGTGTCAGTCAGCTGAGTCGAATCGCCCACGCATAATGAGTTTGTGGAGCCAGTGATGATACCCGCATCAGGAAAGGTGTCAACTTTGACAACAATTTTACCTGACGTTGCGAAAACAATGTTGTGCGCGCCGTTGGTTAGGTGGCATAATACTGTATCGTGATTATGCAGGGCACCGGTAATGAATTTTGTGCTGTCTGTACCAACAACTGTTCCATTAAGCAACCATTGAACATTATGAGCAGCAGTCCCGGAGATTGTGGCCGTAAAGGTGTCAATCCTGCCAAAGCAAGTAAGGGTGTCACTCGCACGAACATCAATAGTTTGCGACCGAACGATAAATGGAATAAGAGCTAATAACAGGAAAACAGTTTTCATAGGGCTATCAATAATATTCAAAGGTAGATATAGTTCTATTCTTTAACCATTTTCAGTACTTCACTTTTGCTATCCCCGATAAGTTTGAGGTAATAAATTCCTCGGGGGAGACCTTTTACATTGACTTTGGTGAAAACCCCGGCAAGGCTGCCGGACAGTGTTACTTGCCCCAGTGCGTTGATAAGGGCAAACGAGTGATACAGGTTTACAAAAAGGTGGATGGTCAGTTCATCGGTTGCGGGGTTTGGATAACAATCTGCTTCGTGGGTACAGTTGGTAACTGCAACCTGCATGGTGTCGGCACAACCGGTTGGTAATGTATATATAACTTGGCCCACTCCTTCCTTTATTCCTGAAATAAGACCGGTTGTTTTGTTCAACGCCATTATATCGCTTGCTGCGGTCTCCCAGATTCCCCCGGAAACAGAATCTTTCAGGTACAGAGTATAGCCACGGCAAACACTGTCCAGGCTATGAAAAGGTTTAGGCGTACTATCAATTTTGACCTGGATGGTTGTATCTGAAAATCCACACGAGTTGGACGCCCTTATTGTTATCAATGTTGATCCGGCCAGTTTTCCTGTAACATTCGCGCCGTTGGGTGTTGGGTTGACCACGGCCAGGGTCGGTTGTTCAACTATCCAGGAAACGCTACCGTTACCCAGTATCTGTACAGAATCAACTGATCCTTCACATAAACGCAAAGATTGAACTGAAGCAATTGCTTTTTTGGGTTTTTCGGAAACATAAACCGCTATTGAAAATGAATCGATGCCACATGAATTTGAAGACACATTGACAATAGTATCTCTACCAGCCTTCACACCAGAAAATCCTTGCCCCCCCATTTCAACAAATCCATGCCTGACGTGGAAAATTCCTTCGCACATAAAGTCAGTATTCCCAGAGGTTGGTATTAGTTCTGATAACGAGTGGACACATAGAGATGCGTATGAGGGAATAATGTGTAACTCAAAATAGGGATGGGGCAGCGGATTGACCGTTATTGCCTTACTGGCAGTATCTCTGCCGCAGGCATTTGAAACGATATAGATGACTGTATCTTCTCCAGGCCCATAGCACTCAAAACCGCCGGAATAAATACCTTTAACAAGTCCATTTGATACACTTACATAATACTTCTTGTTTTTCCAGATGCCGCCGTTTACTGTGTCAGTGAGCTGGGTCGAATCGCCCACGCATATTGAGTTTGTAGTGCCAGTGATGATACCCGCGTCAGGAAATGTATCAACCTTAACTACAATTTTACCTGACGTTGCGAAAACAATGTTGTGCGCGCCGTTGGTCAGGTGGCATAATATTGTGTCGTGATTATGCAGTGCACTGGTGACGAATTTTGTGCTGTCTGTGCCAACAACTGTTCCATTCAGCATCCATTGGACATTATGAGCAGCAGTCCCGGATATTGTTGCCGTGAAGGTGTCAATCCTTCCAAAGCAGGTAAGGGTGTCACTCGCACGAACATCAATAGTTTGCGACCGAACGATAAATGGAATAAGAGCTAATAACAGGAAAACAGTTTTCATAAAGCTGTTAATAATATTCAAAGGTAGATATTGTCATTGTCTTTAATTTGCGCTTGCCGTTTTTTGTAAAGAGGTTCTTTTGTTTGGTGGTATTGCCGTATTGGTCGTACTCGTATTCGTGAGAGCCAATGTAATTTTCATCAATGGTGCCATCGGGGTGATAATCGATGCAGGTGAGTACGTTACCATATTTATCGTAAGTTCTTTTGGTTTTTGCTTTCAGGGAGCCGTCTCGTTCATAAAAATCAGTTTCCACACACCATCCGTTCGCATCGTTTATCATTGTTTCTTTCAGCGGGCGGGTGGAATCAATCATGTAATTATACGCTTCGATCTTGTTACCCTTTTCATCGTAAGTGGCGGTCATCCGCATACCTGCATTGTCGTTACGATATTCTGTTTCGTTACCCCTGCTGTCATATTTTATTACAGTGGTGTATTGGATCTTTTCATTTTCATCGAAATTGATCTCTTGTATGACCCTTCCGTTATTGTCATAGACAAATTTCTTTGTTTTCTTGTTGGCTCCGTTACTTTCAACTGTAGTTTCTTCGGAAATGCGGCCAAGGGAATCGTATTGAAACGTGACCTTTTCGCTAAAGGGCTTTGACTGCCTGTAGGAAGTATAATTATATTCAAGGGCCCTGTTCTGGTCGTTATAAGAATAGGTAGCAGTACAAGCGGTCTTCCTGCTGGAATCAAACATAATTTGATCCACGAGATGCCCTTGCGTATCATACACCAGGTAACCTGAATCTATTAGAGTTATGGTGCCATCCTTATGCGTCTTGTACTCCGCGTAGCGAACTGATTTTATTGGTCCCAGCAGTTGGTATTCCTGTGCAGTCAGGGGTATTTCAAATACATTGACACGGTCCCATATTTTACCCTTTCTGGGGTTTACCCACGCAGTTCCGGACTGGCCCTGCGTTTCCTTTTTCTTTGTCTTACTATTATTCCAGGTACAGCCGGAAATGAGCATTAAAACAAACAGAATAGAGAGAATGGCAGGTAGCCGGTTATAGGAACGCATGAGTAGATGTAATGTGTGATGTAAAAATAAATAATAAATTGATGACAGACTCTAAAAAGGTTTAACACTTGCCGGTAGTCATACCATCAGCTAAATAGCACATTAGCTTATCAGCTAATACAATCATCCATATTAAACAAAATCCACTCGCATACTTTCATTTTCACACATGTTTAAATTTATAATTAATAAGCAGCTAATTAACAATTAATTAGACTGCGTTATCCACAAAAAAAATTTACATGGTGTGCCGGAAAGTGTACCACCATGTGCCGGAAAACGGCACACCATGTATTTCCCAAAAACATTTTTTTGAAAACCAACGCACCTTTGGGTTGCAAAAAAACGCTACACATGGAACAAGCATTAAACGCCACCGCCGGCACATTCGAACTTATCGCCCTCAACATCTGTACCCAAATCCTGGCATTCCAGGAATCCATCACCAGGCGCGCCTCGGATGCGCAGTTCCCTACCATGCAGGAAACAGGCATGCTGGTTAAACTAGTCAACTGCCTCGACAAACTGAGAAAACTCGCTGCCCCCTTCAAAGCCGCCACAACCTTCAACAACTTCTTCAAATTCCTGGCCGCCGAAGACAAAGATCTTGCAGCATTGGTCAAAGCACGTTACAAAGCCTTTACCGAACAAAACAACACAACTGGCACCGTAATGGAAACCAATTCCATTGGCAGCCAGAATCCCTCAGCAATCTCACCAGCTGAACGAACCTCACCGGAAGTCATAGAACCCGAAAACCTGCGAAACAACAGGGGACTAAATGAATACGAGATTCTGATGCGCAGTGCCCCCAACCCACCTGCCTATAGCGCTGATCCACCATTCAGTGAAGATAATTTTGAAAAGCATAAGTCACTGCTCCCCAACGACGGCGTGGAATGGAACCACACAGTCCGTATCAATGGCCAAAACCGCAATGCCTGCTGGGTGCAGTATAATCTTTTCCAATTCCTGCTCCCTCCCGGCGATCGCCGCTTCTTCCACAATGAGAACAACTACATGAAGTTCTTCAATTACATCGAAACCAGAAAAGCCATCACCAGATCCTGCCGCCAAAACGGAATCAAAAAAATAGGGTAAGCATCCATAGGAGGCCGAGATGTTATACCTGGTAGATTTTAGGACAGGAAACGAGGTGAGTATTATACCCCTCCCCAATGCAGCCTGACCCGGCAAGCCGGGTCAAACTGGTAAACAAACACCACAATAGAAAATGAAAAAGGTATAGGGTTTATACCGGGCTCGTGGCCTTTGAGATAGGGTTCATAGGAGTTCAGATTTAGCTTTTCTGTAACAA
>CANCOG010000208.1 GCA_947379685.1 Flavipsychrobacter stenotrophus
AACCTGCTCGGCAACAATAAGCCTGACCAGCTGGTGGGGAAAAACCTGCGCCGAAAGTGACCAGCACTGATTTGCTCTTTTCTTGACATTATCAGTTACTCCAAATGCCCCGCCAATTAAAATAACCACTGTTTTCGCACCCTGATTCATACATTGCTGGAATTGTTGCGACCATTGCGGCGATGTAAGTGACTTACCTCGTTCATCTAAAAGAATTAAATAATGATGTGGCTGAAGTTTTTTGAGTAGCATTTCCTCCTCCTGCAACTTGGTTCTGGCGGCATCAGTAGTGGCAATTTTCTTGGGCAATTGCATAATAACAAGCTCAACAGGGTTCCAGGGTCGTGTTTTTTGAAAGTAATAATTAACCCCGTCATCAATGAAAGATTCGTTATCCTTACCTATCGACCATATTTCAATATTCATTGTTAACGGAATTTTAGCGTTTTTTTTTGGCTTTTTGTAAAAAGCATTTGCAAAAATACGGCTTGTTTTATATCTTTGCACTCCCAAAAGGGTAATGGCTTTGTAGCTCAACTGAATAGAGCATCTCACTACGGATGAGAAGGTTTCAGGTTTGAATCCTGACAAGGTCACCAGATCAAAAAAGCAGTTGCAATTTATTGTAGCTGCTTTTTCTTTTTATCAATTTATGATGAATGCCTTGTTCTAAAGTTCTGATGTAAGCAATACGGCAGAATTATTGAATTATCACTCTCCCACTCCACACTTCCGGCCCGGCCACTACGGAAATGAAATACATGCCAGGTGGGGTTCCCCTAAGGTTTAATGGTGTTAACTCGTTGGTTGTTGCAGAAAACTCTTTTACGAGTATTCCCGTAATTGTGCACAACTTTACCCTTACTGTTTCTGTGTTATTCGTTGTTACCATTAATTCTAAATGGCCGTCTGTGGCTGGATTAGGAGATATTGTTACTTCTTTCACCCTACTTTGTAATTCATTCACACATGTTGTGTACATGATCTTCCTTATCCTTTGATTGCCTTTGTCAGTAAAATAAAGGCTTCTCCTTTTGTCAACAACAATCTTATACGGATTGCAAAGCTTTGCATTTACAGCCAGCGACCCGTCACCGCCAAAACCACAAGCAGTACCGTCGCCGGCTATAGTAGTGATAACTCCCAGACCATCTATTTTTCTCACCCTGCCTTCCGCTGTTTCAGTAATATATACATTTCCTGCAGCATCTGCCGCCACCCCTGCTATTGCACCAATATTAGCAGCTGTTGCAGGGCTATTATCTCCGCTGAAGCCCATTATTCCAGTCCCGGCAATAGTTGTAATCAGTCCAGTCAAATCCACTTTCCTTATTCTGTAGTTCTGCACATCTGCGATATAAACATTGCCGGCAAGGTCAACGGCAATTGAGGTTACGCCGTTCAGCTTAGCCATGGAAGCCGGTCCGCCGTCCCCACTAAACCCTACGGCACCGCCACCGGCAAAAGTTGTAATTACCCGCGATGTATTGATCTTACGAACGCAATTTTCAAAGGGATCTACAAAGAAAATGTTACCAGTGGTATCTACAACTACATCGCTTATATTGTACAGCTTGGCAGCAGAAGACGCGCCCCCATCTCCGGTATAACCAGGAGAACCTGTCCCGGCAATAGTTGATATCATCCCGAGTTTGTCAATTTTACGTAATCTGGCATTTCCGTCATCGGCAATGTATATATTACCTGCACGGTCAGTTGCAATGCCCCTGGGTGTGGTTAGTTGTGCGGTTATCGCTGGAACTCCGTCTCCATTGAAACCCGGCATACCCAAACCAGCTACTGTTGAGATTACGCCGTAGGGAGTGATCTTCCTGATACAATGATTGTACACATCTGCAATAAATAGAGTCGTTTCACTCGAAAGCCCGTTTGAATCTATGGCTATTCCCTCCGGATGATTGAATTCAGCATCAGTGGCAGGCCCACCATCCCCGGTATAACCAGTAGTTCCCTTACCGGCATAGGTAGTAATTATTTGAGCCACAGCACCTTGCGCAAATACCAACAACAAACTGATAAGAACAGTAAGCTTGCAGCAACGTTTCATGGGTGAGGTTTTATTAAAGCAAGTTAACAACTTTAAGGCAAAACCAAAGAAATATTTCGCATATCTCAAAAAATAAACGGGTAGATAAATCGGTAGATAAGGTCTCTTTCAAACTGGATGTGTACCTCCCGGCCATCATACAGACTCTACCGGAAACATACCAGCAACCAAAACAACTTTGAAGGTTTGTTCGTACAATTCCCTAAAAAAATGTCAAACAGAAAAAATATCATCTGCCATTATTACCTTAGCATTATGATTAAGAGGATTCTATTTCTTTTCAGCGTTGCCCTGCTTGCATCGGGAGCAACAAAGGCGCAGGATAGCGATTTTTGTGATGCCGTAAAGGCAATTTATTGGGATGCCCCCAACCAGTTCCGCAACGTGCACGGCAATATATTTGAAACGAGTGTCGGACTTTCGAAATTTCACAGCAGCATCAAGGTCCCAGGCACAATAAATTCGCGGTTTGTGTTTGCGATGGGCAAGTTTTACGAAGGCGCCCTTTGCCAGTCAAAAAAACTGGACGAAGTGAAAGCAGCCTATAATAAATACAAAGCTGCACTAAATGATTGCCTTACACCTGAGGGCCTGAATATGAGCCTGCTCGATAATTTCACGCCCGGCCTAGGTGAGTTAAAAAAGGTTGCATTCATGCCCCCCTACTCAAAAGACACTGACCTTAAAACGCTGAATGGCCACATAGCACTGGAAGTGGATTATAACAAATCTGCAAAGAACTACACCCTATTGTTGTTCATTTATGAACACTAGTAAAAAGTAAAAAATCAAAAGTAAAAAAGTACAACCCGAGCATCTAGCCAATAATTTAAAAAAACAACATAAACTGTTTATTTACGCTAACTGTACCTTATGCTCTTAATTAATTCTCCTCATGTACAATGTAGTGCCCATTGTGAATAAAGTTGCGCTCCTTGTGTTAATGTATTAATGTCCCGCTGCAAGCATAAAAAACAAAACAATGCATATAAACCCTGATTACATTGACGTTAATACCAAACTCTGGAACGAAAAAACGGGCCACCATGTAGCTTCTGATTTTTATAAGAATGATGCGTTTCTTTCTGGAACTAATACACTCAACCCTCCGGAACTTGCGTTGTTGGGGGACGTGAACGGCAAAAGTATATTGCATTTACAATGCCATTTTGGGCAGGATACTTTATCTCTCGCGCGGATGGGCGCAAAGGTAACGGGCGTCGATTTTTCAACTGAGGCTATCGCTGTGGCGAATAAACAAAAAGAACAACTTGGACTTGAAGCGGAGTTTATTTGCTGCAATATTTTCCACCTCGATGAACTGCTAGACCAACAATTCGATATTGTTTTTTCTTCTTACGGCACCATTTGCTGGTTGCCTGATATGGCGCGTTGGGCAGCTATAGTTGGTAAGTATGTAAAACCCGGTGGACAGTTTATTTTCGCTGAGTTTCACCCGGCCGTATGGATGTTCGATAATGATTTTAAGCACCTCCAATATTCTTACTTCAACCGCGATATTATACAGGAAACAGAAACCGGCACCTATGCTGATTTCGATGCGCCTATTCAGCTAACATCAATTACCTGGAACCATAATTTCTCTGAAGTAATTCAGAATCTTCTACATCAGAATTTACGGTTAGTTTCTTTTGAAGAGTTTGACTACTCGCCATATGCCTGTTTCAAAGATGCAGTCCTGGTGTCTCCGGGAAGATATCAGATCAAGGGGCTTGAGGGTAAATTACCGATGATGTATACGTTGCAGATGGTAAAAGGGGGGTGATAACTGATATCGTTCTATTACCAATAAGCACTCGAATCGTGCATTCAATAGGGTACAGTTAAAGTCACTGGACGTTCCTTCGCATTTGCGTTGCGATATAGAAAAGCCTGGTAAGACTCCGCTTTTTTTTCGATACTGTCTCCCACATTAATTTTGCTGCTATCAGCCTTCCAGGAAATCAACACCAATGTATCCTGCTTAGTGGTTGAGGTTTGGAGCAGGAGCATATATTCATCATGATCAATATTTCTCTTTTCGATAATGATTCCAGAATAATATTTTGGATACTGGCTGATTGGATTACAAGAAGCCAAACAAAAAGCGAAAATAGAACTAATTGCACCTTGCTTCATGGAATCGATGAATGGAAAACAAGCAAATATACAGCCCAAACGGCCGAACTACCCTTAAATGAATGAGGGTAAATTACCGATGATCTATTCGCTACAGATGGTGAAGGAGGCCTAGCGTGAATTTTGACATTACGATATGGCTAACTCAATTTCGTCGAAGCTAGTTTAAAAATATTATCTATTTGGATTCCCCAATTGGATATCTCCAGAAAATCCCGCTCAAACCAGGACAATAATTACGACGCCCCGACTGATAAAGCCGGGGCGTTGTAATATATTGCATTAAATGACACTTATTTCTTAACCATGCTCTTGAATACCTTTTCGTTGACCTTTAACGGGTAGTCATTGCGCATTTTTTCGTTCCATTGTTTTTCGAGGAAATCCTGGTATTCAGCTACTACATAACCACGTGCTTCATCTAGTGATTTGGTGCCTGGAGTTGTGAATATTTCACGGGCATAAACCACTTTGTAAGTACCGTTAGTATTTGGAATGGTCTTAAATTTATTGGCAGTCAATTCAGACTGAGTTGCATCTCTGTATTTAGAGAACTCGTAACGTCCGCGCTGAATAGTTACGCGATCAGGATTGCTGGAAGAATTTAATGCCTTGATAATATCCTCATCTTTATTTGATTTATCCTGCAACATCATCATACCTGTATCATAAGATGGTTTGTTCTTGAATACATAAACAGACCCTTCAAAACCAGGATCCCATATGTACTTGCTTTTGTGTCCTTCGTAAAAAGCCTTAAGCCCAACAGAATCTTTGGTAGCCTTACTCCATACATTACGATCCATCAGTTCGAACAACATGATACCATCACGGTATTCTTCCATCAGGTTTTTAAAATCAGGATTTTCTTCGACGAGTTTGTGCTCCTGAAAATCGGTCACAACGTTATTTACATAAACCGCAAATGCATCTTTTACTACAGAAGCCTTTGGACCGCTGATACGTCCGTGAGTGAGTGTTTCGAGGAATTTGGTGAAATCGACCTGTAAATACGTTTTACCAGCCATTGAAAATACTGGCTTCACCATGTTGTTGTAGTCAGAAGCCTTAAAGGTTCCTTTCGCCTTGCCAGTATCTGGTGTGTTCTTAATCACCATTTCACTTGCTGCAGCTACATTTTCAGGGTATTCCTTATAGCCGTTCTTTTCCTTGATTTTGTTAAAGAAGTGCTCCCTTGCTGTTTGGGCACGGGCATCATTTTCTACTTTGTGCTTGAGCTGATTGTACAAACTGTCATAAGGTGCCAATGGAATTTTGTTCACCAGTTTCAGGATATGATAACCAAAGTCTGTTTTGATCGGCTCAGAAAAATCACCTGCCTTTTTAAGTGCGAAAGCGGCATTTTCGTAGTTGAGCGGGTAACGGCCGGCACCAAATGCCTTTATGTTACCGCTATCGTTTACAGAATATTTATCTTCAGAATACGTCTTGACCAATTCATAGAAAGGTGTACCGCTTTTCAGTTTTACCTCTACGCTATCGGCGCGCTTGCGTGCAGCTTCTACACCTTCTTCTCCCTTTGATTTAGGTGTAGTAATGAGAATCTGTGCCACTTTTACCTGCCCGCGATCTGCCTTTTTCTCAATTACCTTCATGATATGGTAACCGAACTGTGAGCGGAAGGGTTTTGAAACCTTGCCCACCGGTGTCGAATAAGCAGCATTTTCAAACGGATAAACCGTTTGCAATGCAGTAAAGAAACCTACATCGCCACCCTGATCGCGCGATCCCTTATCGTCAGAAACTGCTTTTGCAACAGCGTCAAAAGTTGCCTTGTTAGTTGTAATTACCTGGTAGAGGCTATCGATTTTACGATATGCCGCAACAGTATCAGTGCCCGGAGTGCAGGTAATAAGAATATGCTGCACATGCACATCTTCCTTCATTCTGTCATAGGCTTCCTTTATCAGCTTATTAGTGATCTGCTCGTCGGTAAGGTAATTTTTCGCAAGTTGTTTGCGATAGGTATCGAGGTCCTTTTGTATTTTATCAACGGTATCCAGATGCTGCCTATCTGCCTCAGCCACCTTCATACGGAAAAGGCTATACAAATCCAGATAAGCCCTGAGCGAGGTATCACTCAGGTCGGGTTTCTTGTTCATACTATTTTTCTTGTAGACCCTTAAAAAGTCATCCTTGGCAACGGATTTAGAACCGTATGTAAATAAGGCCTGGGCATTTGCGGATACGACAGCGATACCCGAAAAAAGGAAAGTGAAAACCAGCTTTCGCATTGTGTGTGTGTGATTTATTTTATTGTTACTACTTAAATTCAAAATTATTGTACAAAATTTATAAAAGTCGGTAATTCTCCAAATAAACGATAATTTATTAAGAAAAAGGCATTTTTCGCCAATTCCCTATACGGCAAAAGAACTGAACGAGTCCAGTTCTTTAAAATGTGCTACTTTTTTTGTGCCGCTTTGTCCCTGGCTTTTCGTTCCTGCATCTCTATTACACTATAGATATTGGTATGATCTAGCCGCTTACCCCTGATGATCTTTTTGTCATCCATCAGGTAAATTGTTGGCGTGCTGTACACATCATATTTTCCGCGCCAATCACCTGTATGTTCAGGATCATGCGTATTTGTCCAGGATTCCAGTTTATTCTTAGTAATAAATTCTGATATCTTCTTTTCATCGCCTTCGGTCGCTACAGTATATACTTTTACGCCCTTATCTTTCAATACAGCTCTGTACAGGGAATCAATTTCAGGCATCTCCTTTTGACAATGACCACAATCGGGAGAATAGAAGATAAGTAATGTGTAATTCCCTTTCAGCGCATGCATCGATTCGTCCTTACCATTCATCACGTTCTTTGTCTTAACGTCAGGAGCAATGTTGCCAATAACATTAGGTGCAATTTTCATCGCCCTTTCCATGTACTTGTTGAGCTCATCATTAGTTAACCAGAACGCCTTGCCCTTCATGTAGTAGTTTTCCACCAGGTACACAAACACTTCGTCCATACCCATTACTTTACTGTTTTCCACATTACGGGTAAGCCACCACAATGTATATTTAAACAGGTCTTTTGTACCGTCAGCTTTCTTTAACAGGAAATCACTTTCATGCTCCACACTGTCCGGGTAAGGCAATACGAGCTTGTTCATGTATTCTTCCAGCTTAGCATCGAGGATTGGCGTGTGAATCAGCCTGTCGTCCTGATAGTTGAAACCATCCCAGAAGTGGCTTTTGTAATAGGTATAGGAGAAAGTAGAATCCTTAGTTTTTCCATCAGTGAGCAAATGATCACCTTCTGGCACGACAGGGATATCGAGCGCATTGAAGATATTAGCCAGCAATGTACCCGGGTTCTTTGAAGCATATTCATGACGGAAATTCGTCAGATCTTTTGACGTGGCCATCGCTTTTTTGCGAACAGCCGCGGTATCAGCAGCAGTTTTTGCGGCTGCAATTTCCTTTTTCAAGGCCTCTTGTCCTGCACTATAGCCCTTCAGGAAGTCAACATATTGTTGAAACCGGTCATTCTCCGGAGAATTTTTGAATTTCACCCCTTCTGGCAGCTTGCTCAGTGTAACGTTAATAGAAATATCATCGTTGTTATTGAGCAGGAATTCAAAATATGTCTTCTTATCGGAAAGCAACATCATATAGATACCACCTACAAATTCAGGGTCTGTAGCATCAAATTCAGCGTTGCCATTCTTATCGAAACGGGCAGAGTCCCTTTTATAGATTGTGGGTAATGGTTTTCCATAATAATGGGCCAGGTATACCATAGAGTCTTTAACGCCGGGTATTTTCAGATGCACTTTATATCCCTGGCGGGCAATAGACGGGGTCGCCAAACCTAAAAAAGCCAGTGTGGCAATCAGTGTAATTCTCTTCATATTCTCTTATCAGGTTGTTTCCGTATTAAGACGGCTATTAACACTAAAGTGTTGGTTAAGGAACTCAAAAATATATCATAAAGTT
This sequence comes from Flavipsychrobacter stenotrophus, assembly GCA_947379685.1. Classification (GTDB taxonomy): domain Bacteria; phylum Bacteroidota; class Bacteroidia; order Chitinophagales; family Chitinophagaceae; genus Flavipsychrobacter; species Flavipsychrobacter stenotropha_B. Next base: position 8,173 of record CANCOG010000208.1, read on the forward strand.
GGGGAAACCCAATTCATTTGATATTCCAAGGTATTATAACATTTATTTCGCTTGTAATGCCGGCCCATAGATTTGACAACTTTTTAAAAAGTTGTCAAATCTATGGGCCGGCATTACAAGCGAAATAAATGTTATAATACCTTGG
>CANCOG010000209.1 GCA_947379685.1 Flavipsychrobacter stenotrophus
TTTCCTTGCCTACGCGGCTGAATTGTTTTGCCATGCGGTCGTACCGCGCAAACATCGATGATTTACGTACTTCAAATATCCTGCCCATGTGTAAGTAGCTGTTGGTATTTCAGGTTGCAAAAGTAACAAATTCAAAATTCAAAAGCGAAAAAATGCAAAGCCACCGAGAGTAAATGGTGCTCAATGTTTATTCTCGGGAAATTTAACAAAATGTAGTGTTTGGCATAGATTTTGATAGTTATGTTTGTCTGTATTTTTTACTATCAAATCCTTATTTATGAGAAATATGTACCTTAAATTTTGTGTTTGCCTATGTATTATTTCTTTTTTCAAAGTTTGTAGTACTACAGCGTCCAATGGCCAGATTATTTCTACGATTGTTGGTAATGGCACAGCAGCCTATGGTGGCGACGGCGCTGTGGCATCGGCGGCTTCGTTAAATCAACCGCGTGAGATATTTAGGGATGGCAATGGGAACCTATTTATTGCAGATGCTTTAAACTACCGTATTCGAAAGGTTAATACCTCTGGAATAATTACGACTGTTGCAGGCTCAGGTTCATTTGGGTATAGCGGGGATGGTGGTCCAGCTACAGCTGCGCAGTTTGGAGCGGTAAACGATGTCGTGTTCGACACGGCAGGGAATATGTTTATCGCTGACTTTGATTTTCATGTAATTCGAAAAGTCTCCACCGCAGGGGTAATTAGTACCTACGTTGGTTCCGGGACTGCGGGTTTCGCTGGGGATGGTGGGGCTGCCACCGCGGCTAAATTGAATCATCCCGGATGTTTAGCGTTTGATGTATCGGGGAATATGTTTATAACCGATCAAGGGAATGATTGTATTAGGAAAGTTACGCCGGCAGGGGTAATATCAACTGCAGTTGGGCAGGGGGGGGCTACAGGTTTTAGTGGTGATGGTGGCCAGGCAACTGCTGCCCGACTCAATGCCCCCACTGGTATAGCTTTTGATCGTCACGGGAATTTATTTTTATCCGATCGGCTAAACAACAGAATGAGAAAGGTGGATACATCCGGAATAATCAATACGTTTGCCGGAAGTGGTACGCTGGGTTACAGTGGCGACGGCGGGCCGGCAACCGCCGCAGAGTTTAACCTTATTTCCATCATTTCTTTTGACAACAATGGTAACATTTTCGTCGTCGACGAGTATAATCATGCCATTCGAAAGATTGATGTTTCTGGTAGTATATCAACATATGCTGGTGGCACCTTTGGGTTTGGCGGCGATGGTGGACCAGCTAGTTTAGCACAGTTGAACCACCCTCGTGGGTTATTTATTGATTCTAATAATTTTTTTTATGTTTCGGATATGTTTAATAATCGAATCCGAATGATTGACACTTGCTGGCTACCGAATATTCCCCCAATCGCAGGTGGTGCATCGTCAATTTGTTTGGGTGATTCAGTCGCCCTAACGGTGGCAAGTACCGGTGGTGTCTGGAGCAGTTCCAACACATCGGCGGCAACCGTAAGCGCTTCTGGATTTGTTACTACAGGGTCTTATGGTGGAACGGTAATATCTTACACAAAATCCAACAGTTGTGGCACCGTCGCGTCAACGAAGGCAATCAGTGTTGTCGGCATGCCAAATCCTGGCGGTATTGTTGGTCTCGATAGCCTCTGTCCTGGCGATACTACCGTTCTCACTAACATTGCAATTGGTGGGGTATGGAGTAGTACAGATACTTCCAGGGCGAAGGTTTCGGCAACTGGAGTGGTAACAGCCATCGCACCTGGTTCCGATACCATTAAATATACCGTTACAAACGTATGCGGATCCAGCACAGCGATTTTTAAGTTTAAAGTAAGGAACCATGCATCTTGTTATGCCGGCCTCGGTAACGAGTATGCACGATACAGTAACCAGGTGGTTGTTTTCCCAAATCCAAATTCCGGTACTTTTACAATGCTTTTTACGGGTAATGAAGGCGATGAGATCCCTGTCACAATCTACAATACCTTGGGGCAGAAAGTCGGCAAGTATTTCGTTTTGGCGGGTAAGCCGAAAGACCTGAATTTGAATATCCCGTCGGGACTGTATTACATTGTTGCTGCGCTACCGGGCGGCGACAGGGTGATGGAGAAAATGGTTATTGAATAGGATTATTGCTGTAAATTTACCCCGGTAATTTTCTCATTTATTTATTGAACATCCATGAATTATTGGCTTGTAAAATCAGAACCTTTTAAATACAGTTGGGATCAGTTTGTTGCTGATAAGAAGACCTTTTGGGACGGTGTGCGTAATTATGGTGCCCGTAACAACATGAGGGATATGAAGAAGGGGGACCTTGTATTTTGGTACCATAGCAATGAAGGCCTGGCCATCGTGGGTATTGCAGAGGTAGTTAAGGAATCCTATCAGGACCCTACAACTGAAGACACAAACTGGGTAGTTGTTGACCTTAAGCCTTATAAAGCCTTGCCTAACCCCGTTACATTGGCAACACTCAAGGCAGATCCGGAATTTGCAAATATGGACCTCGTTCGGCTTGGTCGGTTATCCGTGGGCAAAGTAACTACGGACGAGTACAAGAAAATTCTGAATTTGGGAGGATTGTAAATCGCTCTCTGGTGTTGGCCTTGATTTTTTAAAATCAAGGCCAAATATGGCTAATGAAGTTCTAAGCTTGTAGCGAAGGTCAGTACATCACAAACATTCGGGTAAATGTATTGTTTGCGGTATTCACTTTAAGTATATAGTTTCCCTTAGGAAAGTCTGTAATGTCAATTGACTTTTGTTTACAGCCCTGTACCTTTAAGCATCGGATAATTTGTCCCAAAGTATTCGTTACTGAAATGGAATAGTCGATGTTTTCGTCTAAACCTATTGTAAAGATGCCTGAGTTTGGATTGGGTGTTATTTCAGGCCAACTGAATTGCGCTAAGTTATTGACGCTGGCCGTTGAGTAGACTTTACGGATTCGGTTGTTTACTTTGTCGGCAATGTAAATGATACTTCCGGTTCCGTTAGTACACACGCCTGCTGCGTAATTTAATTGAGCATTAGTAGCAGGTCCGCCATCACCGGAAAATCCGCTGGTGCCATTGCCTGCTATCGTAGTAATAATTCCCGTAGCAGCACTCACCTTTCTGATCACGCTTGCCCCGTCGTCCGCAATATATATGTTTGCAGAGTCGTCAACACTGACCCCGGTCGATGATTTCAGTTTTGCGTTTGTAGCCGAGTTACCGTCCCCGGTATAGCCATACAAACCATTACCCGCCACCGTACTGATAATCCCGGTTGCCGCATTTATTTTCCTGACTCTGTCATTATAATAGTCGCCTATCTACACGTTGCCCTGGTGGTCTACAGCCACGCTCGTCGGAGTATCGAGTTGTGCTGTGATCGCAGGGGATCCGTCTCCCGAAAATCCACCGGTTCCGGTGCCAGCTATTGTATTAATGATTCCAGACAGTACGCTGACTTTTCTGATCCTGTTGTTTTTCTCGTCAGCAATGTAAACGTTGCCTGAATCATCCACTGCAACACCACCCGGGGAATTTAGTTTTGCGTCCGTTGCCATTGCTCCGTCACCTGCAAAACCAGCACTTGTTGTACCAGCAATAGTTGTAATTTTGCCGGTGGATGCAGTAATTTTTCTTATTTTGTTGTTGCCCAAATCAGCGATATATAAGTTGCCCTGATGGTCGGTGCAAACCCCTGCGGGCGTTCTTAATAGGGCGTCAACGGCGAAACCTCCATCGCCCGAAGAGCCTCCCATCGAAGGATTTCCTGCAATTGTATTTATGTTCCCGGTTGCTACGTCAATTTCTCTGATCGTGTTGTTAAAAACATTGGCGATAAAAATGTTGCCCGAAATATCCGAGCATATCCCATATGGGTAGCTCAATTGAGAGCTTGCAGCCAAAGACCCGTCGCCCGTGTAGGCTGCAGTACCATCGCCAGCGATCGTGGTTATAATGTTCTGTGCCCTGACGAATAAAGGGCCGATTGTCTGACAAAAAATAAAATGACGAGATTCCGGGTAGCGTTTTTCATAAAGTTGGATTCATTTATGTGATGCGTATATTCATGCAGGTAACTAAAACCTAAACACTGAATTTTACCAATATGGCAAATATACAATGAAATATACTAAGTATAATGATTTTACGATAGTTCTTCATGCGGCATGATTTCGGTATCGCGCTGTTATCAGCCTTTATCCTCCTTTTGCAACTCCCTTGCAGTTTTCGAACTCCCGTCATGGCTCCATCCCGGAGGGTTGAACAAATAGCTCAGCTTCGTTGCAAAGGGTACTTTTCGCTTAAGATCCTTTCTTATTGCTTGCCATTCATGCGTAACTATATGAACGGGGTGGTAAGGCTTATCCAGCGGTTTGGTAAGCCCATAAACAGGAACTTCTTCTGGTGTTTCTTCTGCAAAGGTGCCAAATATCCGGTCCCAGATAATGAGTAACATGCCCATGTTTTTATCGAGGTAGGGGATATTACTGGCGTGATGTACACGGTGGTGCGATGGTGTAGCAAAAATGTATTCTACCCACCGCGGCAGTTTTTTAATAGCCTGCGTATGTACAAGAATTCCGTAAGATTGTGTTATGGCATATGCAAAGAATATATCCTCTGGCCTGAAATTCAGCAAGACCAGCGGAATAAAATACATGAACCGGTAGACCGGCATAAATACTGACGAACGGAAGCCGGTGCTGAGGTTATATTCTTCCGATGAGTGGTGGGTAACGTGTACAGCCCAAAACAACCTGCAGTTGTGATCAACATAATGTTCAACCCAAAACAGGAAATCTTCTGCCAGTATCAGGGTGACCCAGTAAACGACCGGGTTCAAGGAAATGGAGAGGTGATATTGAAAAAAAAACGAGAGGACATTTAGCGCGACAAAAATGCGGAGTACGAAATCGATGCCGGCATTGAGCAAGTTCAGATAAATATTGACCAGCGATTCCTTCAGGCTATAGAACTTTAGGTGGTAGAAGTTACTTAAAATGATTTCCAGGGGTATGAAAATGGCGTAGATTGGAATATTAAAGAGCAGCAATATTCTCTTATAGATATCGAGCCCACTAATGTAATTAAGGAGTTCAGTAATGGGGGCGAAGTCACTTAGGGAGGCCATTGAAATGCAAGTTTATAGTCAGGATATCCGTCAAAATATATGAGGCTAAAATAGTCGATTCCTCAGTTTTGGCTACTGATCTTTATCAGGTAGCCGGGCCTAAAATTATGCAGACCTGCCCCAACCAAAAGGTTAAAACAGGTCTGCCTGGCTTATTGAAATAACATTCCCCTTGCAAGGGTTACTATCTCAATTATTAAACGGTCATTATTTCTTTTTCTTTGTCCTTGCAATGTGAGTCAACCAATGCAATAAACTTGTCAGTAATACCCTGTATTCTTCCTTCGGCATCCTTCGTAAGGTCTTCGCTCATACCGTCTTTCTGCATCTTCCTGATTACTTCGATGCTATCTCTGCGAATGCTGCGAATGGCAATTTTCCCTTGCTCACCTTCGTTGTATGCTTTTTTTGCGTATTCTTTACGCCTTTCTTCCGTAAGTGGTGGTAAGTAAAGACGGATGATTATACCGTCATTTTGAGGGTTCAAACCTATGTTGGAAGCAATGATCGCCTTTTCAATGGGCTGTATCATTTTCTTCTCATAAGGCTGAATAGTAATAGTCCTGGCATCGGGTATAGAAACATTTGCTACCTGATTCATAGGAGTAGGAGAACCATAGTAATCTACAAATACACCATCCAATATCTGCGGATTGGCTTTTCCTGCTCTTATTTTACTGAGTTCCGATTCAAGATGGCCAATGGCCTTAGTCATATTCTTAGACAAATCATCAATAACCTGTTCTAATACCTCGCTCATAATTCTTTATTATTTTGAAAGAAAGCAAATGTAGATAATCGTTGAAAGAATTGCAAAATTAGAATCAAAGAACCCACGCCATTCTTTATTGCCTTTTTCTCAGAACATAAAACAGGAAAGCCTTTTGATACGAAATGTCTTTCGTTAAGGCCGCCCGTTAATACCAGTATTGATTAACACTATAGTAAGAGGTTGCAATTTGGATAAGGTGTATAAGCTTGGTAAATTTGCATAAATATTTGAAATTATGGAAACAATGCAAAGCACCCCCGTGAAGTTGAGTAACAATGCGATAAATGAAGTGAAGAGGCTGATGGGAGAAGCGGGTTTTGATGCCAGCCAATACCTTCGTATTGGTGTAAAGGGAGGTGGATGTTCCGGAATGACTTATGTATTAGGGTTTGATAAGATAGAAGATGACGATGATGTGTTTGAGATAGAAGGAATACCGGTTGTTATGAAAAAGCCACATGGTATTTACCTGTTTGGGATGGAGGTCGATTATCAGGATGGGCTTAACGCACGTGGTTTTGTGTTTAAGAACCCGAATGCCAGCAGTACCTGCGGTTGCGGAACATCATTTGCGGTCTGATTGATTATTGCGATATTGGAAAAAAGGAGATCCACAGGTTGTGTGGCGGTTCCTTATTCGTCGTTAAATTCTAGTCCCAGAGATCAACGTTATGCGTTTAAGTTTTAAGCGTTTCCTTGCCGGGAACCATTGGTTATTGTCATTGTTCTTTTTTGCAGGATTTGCATCCTGCGAAAAAGAAGTACATATCGATCTTGAATCGTCGCCATCCCAATTGGTGGTTCAGGGTTCCATCGAAAATGGCAGGCCGCCCTTTGTTGTATTGACAAATTCATTTGGCTTTTTTTCTACTATCAATCTCAGCACTTTCCAGAATGTGTTTGTACACGGTGCCCATGTCGAGGTATCTGACGGGACTAAGACAGTAGTATTGAAAGAATATGCTGTCGATACTTCCGGTGGAGGACGTTTTTCTGTCTACTCCTGCGATACCTCAAGTCTTCCTAGTGTTTTGTTCGGAGAGCTGGGCAAGTCATACACGCTAAGAATAACGGTTGACGGGAAATCCTATTCTTCTATTACAAAAATTCCTTACCCGAAGGGATTGGACTCTGTTTGGTTCGGTGAGCCGGTTTTTACCGGTCCTAAAACACCCAAAAATGCACTGGAGATGTTTGGGACCTACACCGATCCTGATACGATCGGCAATTACGTGCGATACTTTACCCAGCGCAACCAGGATAGGGAATACCCCGGAGCCATCTTTACCGATGAGCTTGTTAATGGGAAGCGGATATCAAACGTAGATCTTTTTGCCGGCTATAACGACAGTGTAGGTGTAAGGCTTGATTCAGTTGTCTATTTTTACCCTGGCGACGTAGTTACGCTCAAGTGGTGCGAAATTGATAAAGGCGTTTATAATTTCTGGAATACCTATCAATTTGCGATACAGTCCAGCGGGAATCCATTTGCCTCGCCAATAAACGTAACCAGTAATGTTTCGAATGGTGCTCTAGGCGTTTGGGCCGGGTATGGTTCTATTTACATGCATTTTGTTGTCAAGTGATCTTTTTGCCTGCAGCATATGCTGTTACGCCAGTACGGGTTAAGCTCCGGTTTGTTTTAAACGTTTTAGTTTTGCATCTTTATCCCTGAAATTTTGAATTAAGAATATAATTTCCCGATATGAGTGAGATAGAAAAAATACATTGCCTGATCATAGGATCGGGTCCGGCAGGCTATACTGCAGCAATTTATGCAGCACGCGCAAATCTTAAGCCCGTGTTATACCAGGGTATGCAGCCCGGAGGTCAGTTAACAATTACTACTGAGGTTGAAAATTATCCGGGTTATCCGAACGGTATTATGGGGCCGCAAATGATGGTCGATTTTGAACAGCAGGCGCAAAGAATGGGTGCTGATATCAGGTGGGGTATGGTGACAAAGGTTGATTTATCCGTTCGCCCCTTCAAAGTGGAAGTTGACGAAGAAAAATGGATTGAAGCCGATGCTGTAATTATTGCAACCGGAGCATCTGCAAAATGGCTCGGCATGGAATCAGAACAAAGGCTGAATGGTCATGGAGTTTCTGCCTGCGCAGTATGTGATGGTTTCTTCTTTAAAGGTCAGGAAGTGGCAATTGTTGGTGCCGGTGATACAGCATGCGAAGAGGCGCTGTACCTCTCCAAATTATGCAGTAATGTGCATATGCTGGTAAGGCGTGGTGAAATGCGTGCCAGCAAAGTAATGCAGGATAGGGTATTGAAAACACACAATATCAAGGTGTACTGGAATACCGATCCTGTAGAGGTGTTGGGCGAGCACAAAGTG
>CANCOG010000210.1 GCA_947379685.1 Flavipsychrobacter stenotrophus
CAAGGGCGGGGAGTCTGTAATTGATAATCTCCAGACGCTTTGTGAAATGTGCAATATCGGGAAGGGTGATCTGGTTGACTAGGAACTTTGATAATTTACCTTCTGTAATAATAAATTCTTAGCCGCCGTATAACCCCAACTAAAGGGTGACCTGACCTGTTGCATTACGCATTCATTATCAATTAATTACATGTTGACAAAACACGTCACCCTTTAGGGTTGGGGTCGGTCGGGCGGATGGAATATTCCACTGTGTCCATATACTCAACGGCAAGTGCACAGGCGAGATGCAAGGGTTTTAAATATTTCAATCCATAATGAACTACATTAATGAAAGGATCTCACCCTACACCACCTGCACTTAACTATTTTGAATGACCAAGGAAGGCTTCATCTTACTTGTCACCCTTTTACCCATCCGGATAAATGGTTTTTCCACCAGCCAGTGCATCGCGGTTGAAAAAGCAACCAGGAGCCCGATATAGCACAATACCATGATCGTCATTGCTATTTCTGGACTTAAAGGAGGCAATATCTTGGCAATGTAGTTATATACGATCCCAATGGCAAGAGGGTGGGTAAGGTAGAGGCTGAATGATATCCTGCCTATAAATACCAGGATCTTGTTTTCCAGAACGCGTTGTACTTTCTTGCTGTACAAAATGGTAACAAGGAAAACCGCAGAAGCAAGTGCTGTGTAAAAAAACTCATCCATACCCATGAAACCCATCAGATATTTGTAAGTTGGGCCAAACGGGGCAAGCTGATCATAAAACCTGATGGGGAACACAAAGAAGGCAGCCGCTAGAATCAGGTACCTGAACTTGAACCACTTTTTTGTCTTGAAGTTAGCTTCGTTTATTTGTGTATAATATCCTGCCGCAAGTATACCCAACAGGAAATGCATGGAAGAATAGAAATTTTGCCCGGCAACAATAATTAAGGTGAAAATAAGGTAGGGTATGAGGCGTAGGTTTTTGTTGGCAAGTATAACAAAAAAAGGAAGGAAGAACGATGCCACCATTTCAATGGTCAAAGTCCAGCCTGGGCCATAAAATCGGTTCGTGAAACGAAAAAGGAAGGCTTCTTCCCAAAATCTGTCATTATTTAGTACGAATATATTTACCATATTATCAATGGTGACCTCTTTATAGGCATAATAGGCATATACGCAGTGAATGACCAAAGCAATAAAGTAGGCTGGCCACAATCGAAACAACCGGCTGACATAAAATTTCTTAAGGTCAAGAGGTTCTTTTAAAACAATATATTTATATGATAAGACAAACCCGCTAAGTACAAAGAAGAAAGAAACGGCATCGCGGCCATTACAGAATATAGATAGAATAGTACAAATGCGGGTACCGAAACATTTTCGTTCAAAAAATGCAGGGCACAAACCATTAACGCAGCGATACCTCGTGCAGAGTCCAGGTAAAGAAAGTGCTGTGTTTTTTTTATGATTGGGTTGTTCAGCATAAGTATTTTTTCGGAACCACTAATTCGGTGAATTTTTTGAAATGATAAGCGATGGTTTCATTTTCCTGATTAATTTTTTGCCAAGCTTAATAGATGGTAATTCCACAAGGTGATATAGGATAAGAGAAAACACCAATGTAATAACCACTACACAGGTAAATATTGTTGGCACGACTATATTCGGATTTTGGGTAGGTAATGCCTTTTCAATGAAATTTAAAGCGATACTAATGGCAACAGGGTGGACCAGGTAGATGCTAAATGAGATCTTCCCGATAAACAGAAGTATCTTGTTTTCAAGAAACCGCTGTGCTTTTTTACTGTATAGTATTGCAACAAGAAATACTGCAGCAGAGAAAGCTGTGTAGGTATTGCCATCCCATCCCATAAAACCTTCAAAGTATTTGAAGGTCGACCCAAGTGGCGAGAGTGTCTCAAAATGCCTTTTAGGAAACAATAATATTGCTGCTGCTAATATGATGTATCGGTATTTGTACCATTTCCGTTTTGCAAACGACTCAGGGTTTATTTCGGTATAATAACAGCTGATGATTATACCGAGAAGAAAGTGTGTAGAAGCGTAGAAATTTTGTCCAGCGACTATCAAAAAAAAAAATATGAGCCATGGGAGTAGCTTCCGGTTCTTAAATGCAATTATTAAATAAAACGGGAGGAGAAACGAGCCAACAAATTCAATTGCCAGTGACCACCCCGGGTAATAATACAAATTGTGGAAGCGAAGCATGGCTGCTTCTTCCCAGTAGAGGAATTTATTAGCTATAAAAATGTCATAAAGCTTGCTCCAGGTAAGTTCGTGCCCCACATAGAAACCAAACACACAGCCCGCAGTCATGGCCACAAAGAACGGGGGCCACAGCCTGAAAAACCGGCTGACGAAGTATTGCTTTAGATCCAGTGTTTTATTGAGAACGACGTATTTATAGGAAAGTACGAACCCACTTAAAACAAAGAAGAATGATACTGCATCGTTGCCATTGAAAAAAATACAAAAAACAGCTGTGTTTGCGCTCTGAGGAAATTTATTGCAATAAAAGTGCATGATAAAAACCATCAGCGAAGCGATGCCTCTTGCCGAATCAAGATACAGGAAGTGATTACCCGACTGTTTTTGGTTTTCTTCTGCCATTGATATTTAGGTCACAATATAGAAAATAAAAGGGCAATGGCAGTCTATGCTTGTAAAAAGCGATTGACTCGCCAATCAGGTTTACAATGTAACACAGTTAATGAAAAAGGCAGTGTATTGCTAAAACTGACGCAAGTACACTGCCTTTTATGATATCGTTCAGCCGAAAACTGAATGTACAGACTAAACCAATTTGAAACTTTCTATGAACTTGGTCGTAAAATTCCCCTTCCGGAAATCTTCGTTACGCATCAGCTGAAGATGGAAAGGAATAGTAGTCTTAATGCCTTCAATTACATATTCGCTCAGAGCGCGTTCCATTGTGTTTATGGCTTCTTCCCTGGTCTGAGCCACCGCAATAACTTTAGCGATCATGGAGTCATAATAAGGAGGAATTGTGTAGCCAGCATAAATATGAGAATCGACCCTGACACCATGCCCACCGGGAGTGTGCAGGATATTGATCTTACCAGGACAAGGGCGGAAATCGTTATAAGGATCTTCAGCATTAATACGGCACTCAATGGCATGTATCTTTGGTTCGTAGTTACGACCACTGATAGGCACACCCGCTGCAATTTTTATTTGCTCCTTAATAAGGTCATAGCTGATCACCTCTTCCGTTACACCATGTTCTACCTGTATCCTGGTGTTCATTTCCATGAAGTAGAAGTTACGGTGTTTGTCCACAAGGAACTCGATAGTACCAACGCTTTCATAATTGATAGCTGAAGCTGCCTTAATCGCCGCTTCGCCCATCTTCTGGCGCAATTCAGGAGTCATGAATGGAGAAGGTGATTCTTCAACCAGTTTTTGGTGGCGGCGCTGAATAGAACAATCGCGCTCACTCAGATGGCAAACCTTACCAAACTGATCTCCGGCAACTTGTATTTCTATATGGCGTGGTTCTTCTACAAACTTTTCCATATATATACCATCATTCTTGAAAGAAGCAGCGGCTTCAATTTTCGCAGTACTGTAAGCATGCTCAATTTCCGACTCCTTCCAAACAACACGCATACCCTTGCCACCACCACCGGCGGTAGCCTTTATGATCACAGGATAACCCATGTCATTGGCCAGGCGCTTTGCCTCATCCACGCTTTGCAGCAAGCCTTCAGAACCCGGAATTACAGGAACGTTAGCCCTTATCATGGTTTCCTTTGCAGTAATTTTATCGCCCATAGAGCGAATCATTTCCGGCGTAGGTCCTATGAATTTGATGTTATATTTAGCACAGATCTCAGCGAAATTTGCATTTTCAGCAAGGAAACCATAACCCGGATGGATCGCATCAGCATTGGTTATCTCAGCTGCAGCCATAATGTGCTGTATGTTGAGGTAAGAATCGCTGCTTTGTGGCTTACCTATGCACACTGCTTCATCAGCAAAACGCACGTGCAGACTATCTTTATCGGCAGTAGAATAAACCGCAACAGTACGTATGCCCATTTCGCGGCAGGTACGTATAATTCGCAGGGCTATTTCCCCCCTATTGGCAATCAGTATTTTTTTAAACACAAATAAAATTTAGAAGTCAAAAATTAAAAGTCAAAAACTAAGGTGAATAGCCAAAACCTCAAAAACAATTGAAACGCTCTGTTCCAAAATTTGAAGGTATTTACGCTGCTTAGTCGAAACTACATCCTACTAATCAAAAACGCCCGAAAAATGTGGGCATTTTTAATTTTTAATTTTTAATTTTTAATTTTATATCGGTTCTACCATAAATAAAGGCTGGTCATATTCAACAGGAGACGAATCGTCAGCAATTACCTTAACAATGCGGCCGCTTACTTCGCTCTCAATTTCATTGAACAATTTCATCGCTTCGATAATACACAATACCTGGCCTACCTTAATTTCATCGCCAACATTAACAAACACTTGCTTGTCAGGGCCAGGACTACGATAGAACGTGCCAATCATAGGAGACTTAATGGTAACGAGGTTAGCGCCCGATGGTTCTGCAGCTGGTGCAGGCTTATCATTTGCCGGGGCCGCCGGAGCCGATTGCTGTTGTTGTGCAGGCATCATTTGTTGCATCATCGGCATTGCTGGTGCCATTGGCATAGCTGGGTATTGGGCCTGGCCCGCAGAAAATTCCTGCTTGATAGTGATTTTAAAATCGCCATCTTCAATGCTCAGTTCGCTGATACTTGATTTGTTGATCGTCTTTATCAGCTCCTGTATTTGCTTGTACTCCATGAAAATAGTTTTAAGTAAAAATTATTCACCAATAATTAAAGCAGGCTAATATAACAGATGTAAAAAACATGAGCAATATTAGCCATTAAACCAATCATCTATCCCAATTAAACGGGCATTATTTAGTTTATTCCTTTACTCTTTCCACATAGTTGCCGGTTTTGGCATCTATCTTAATAAGGTCACCTTCATTTACAAACAAAGGAACGTTAATGGTAGCGCCTGTTTCCAGAGTAGCCTGTTTTGTAGCCCTGGTTGCAGTATCACCCTTAAGTCCTGGTTCTGAATACGTTACGCGCAGTTGAACACTCGCAGGTAATTCAACACTCATTGGGATTTCACTTTCAGTATTGAAAATAACGAAACACTCTTGCCCATCTTTATACAATTGAGGGTTCTCAACCATGTGCTCACCAAGAATGATTTGCTCAAACGAAGTGTTGTCCATCAGGTTAAAACCGCTATCGTCCTTATACAGGAACTGGTAATTGCGTTTTTCAACCCTTACAGGGAAAATGTTATCACCTGAGTTCCAAGTGTGTTCGATAGTACGGGTATTATCCACACCTTTGAGCTTGGCCCAGACTTTGGCAGCTGCTCTTGCTGTCTTGTTCTGTCCGAAATCCACTACTGAGTAAAGGTTGTTGTCCAATTTGATGATCAACCCTGTACGCATATCTGCTGTTGTAGCCATGAAATATGTTATTTTTTATACGGACTGCAAATGTAAACATAAAAGGGAGAAAGAAAAATGCTTTTATTTTGAATATGGCGGATATAGATGCAGAAGGCAGGTTAATTGGCTTACAGTGTGTACATGCCACTGCAAGTTGATACTATCGCTATTGAGTTGGCCGGGTAATTAAATGATAATTGATCCCGTTGCCGGCCATAATAACGGGAACCGTCGCGGGGAGCGTTGCAATAAAACTAGCGGTCTTGGAAGAATCGATGATATTATAAACTGGCAGGTGCTGCTGCATATTGTAAGCGGGCATTGTTTTTAAAACCCATGCTCCCGGGTCAGGTGCACCGGCATCTATTACAGCTTGTTCGTAGGGGTAGGTTACAGCATTAGTGATCAATATAGGTATGTTTTTTGACTGTGCGTCGGAGATCGCCATTTTTGATGCGTTGTATATTTGTAACTGGCGTTTATAAACATCGCTTGTGAAGCTGTTTCCGAAAGTCGTAAAAATGTTCCCGATAAGGCCGGCATATAGGATTGCTGGTAACAGCACCTTTTGCCAGTTTTTGTTCATTTTTTCTGAAATCAAATTCAAAAACAAAATTGTGAGAATGCAAATTGAGGGTGTAGCGAAAGCATTGAGCCTTGGAGTGCCGAGCGGCAATTTTTTTAACAGAAATAAAAGGAAGGTGAGGCAAAGTACAAGGCAACTATATAATCTGATCTTCGTTTCAAGACTTTGAATGAGGGTGGAGTAGGAGCGAATGCAGGCAATACACCCCACAATAAATCCCAATGCCCCCAATGTGCCCAGTAGATTTTCGAAAAGAACACCGGCACCCAACTGCGCAAAAAATGTATATACCGACGACAGGAACGAAAGTAATTTGTTCTCGTTATTGATCATCAAAAAATCCCAACGATCGTACATTATTTTATCAGTTACAAGCCTGCCAGCATCTAATAGATAAAAAATAAAAATGCTTATGCTGCACAAAACCAGTGGCACCCATTGAAACGTGAGGGATTTTATCTTACTGGACTTGCCCTTATCATTGTTGTTCAAAATGGATAAACTCTGTAGGAACACAATAAAGTATACCGGAGCTATTGCGATAGGGTAGGTATAGCTAAAATATGGTGCAGCCAGAAAACTAAAACACAGCAGTACATATTTAGGCATAGTTGGTGGATTGCCTGTAGACAATCCGTCTAGTTCAATGAGTTGCCAAACAGCAAGCACGCACAGGAAAATATCCATTACGTATTGCTTGATCTCTACAAAATATTCAGTAAATGTGAAAGATGAAATGAGCACCAGCATAAACAGGTAGCGGGTAAACATTTGTTCGCTGAACAGTTTTTTCATCACATTCCATGCCAGTGAAATGGTGGCGATGCTTACTAAGTAAGATGGGAGCCTCAGTGAAATGTAGCTATAGTTGCAATATTGTGTTATTACTTTCAGGATGGACAGGTATACCCTGGGAAACTGTTGCATGAACGCCAACTGTCCGAATATTTCACTGAGGGATTTAGTTTTTAAGCTGGTAATAATAAACCATTCATCCACCCAAAACGGCTTGATCTCTGTAAACACCATAAGCCCGCCTAGCCCTATCATGAAGAGCATCGAGAACAGCGTGAGGTTTTTTATTATGCGGTTCGGAAGGTTTTTATGTTGTTGCATTAATAGTTAATCGTTGTGATTTATTATGCGTCCAGTGTTAGAACGGAACTACCTGCCAAAGTATTTTTTATTTTAGAACAATGGTAGAATAATTTATAAACAAAATCAAGTCGTCCGTCCAGGATAGTTACATGAGTAAAAAAATGTGTTCTTTGTGGGCATGGCATTTATTGTCAAATACCCTAGTTTCATTTCAAGTGAAAAATGTCGTTTAATTTAATGCGTTTTGCGCTTTTTAGTTTTGACTTTTTCCTTTTGACTTGACGGTAGTTACAATCTCCCCCTTTTTATCACCTTATAATAAATGCTTGTTAATAGTTACTTTTGCAGCCAAATTGAAATTATTGATGAAAAAAACGCTTTTACTTTTTGTTGCTGTTCTGATGATGGCCGGAGCTCGTGCCGACGAGGGTATGTGGATCCCAATGCTGATTGGTAAGAACTATGATGAGATGCAACGCCTTGGCCTTAAACTCACCAAGGAAGACCTTTATAGTATTAACCACAGTAGCATGAAGGATGCGATCCTGCAGTTTGCAGGTGGCTGTACCGGTGAAATGATCTCCGCAAATGGCTTGTTGCTGACCAACCACCACTGTGGTTATGATGCGATTGCAGGTCTCAGTACAGTAGAGCGCAACCTCCTTGATAACGGTTTCTGGGCACACAATATGCAGGAAGAGTTGCCTGCTCCTGGTGTTACTGCATTGTTCCTGCAGCGCATGGAAGATGTAACAACCGAAGTAAAGGCTGCAGTTGGCAATACAAACGGCGAAGAATACACAAAAAAGTTTGATGCCGTTAGGAAGATAATTGAGGAGCGCGAAGGGCAAGGTGGCAAACTGGTCGCTAACGTGAAAGAGTATTTTAATGGTAATCAATACTTTCTGCTGATCTATAAAAAGTATACTGACGTAAGGCTTG
>CANCOG010000211.1 GCA_947379685.1 Flavipsychrobacter stenotrophus
CTGCTGTTCAGCCAGGCGGCTGAGCCTGTTGTAGGACTCATTCGTATTCTGGTCATAAATAACTGCATGACGGTGGGAGAAGGTGCCACGTTTAACATCTTCACCACTCAGGCGCACTTCGCTGCCCTGTGCCAATAAACTGCCATATGCCAGCAGTTCGCCGGTAGCCCAGTCAACCTTGCCTTCAGTTTCAAATAGCTTTATTTTATCCTGCAACAGTTTTTCTACCTTGCGGAGCGGACTGAAGCCTTCAGGCCATTGCATCAGCGATGCAAATGTTTTTCTGAACAATTCCTCGCTTATGGCAGTAACCGGAGACGTTGCAAAGTCTTCCTCGTTTGCTTTGCGCAGCTCCTTCCACCACAATTCCGGTTTCTGGTAAGCATAGGGCAGGGGCTTTTGTTTTACTTCATCGAGGCGGCTCTGCAACTCGGCCCAGAAACGGGTCTCCATTTCCTTAGCCAGATTCTGCGCGTCCGGGTCATTGTGCTGTAAGAGGAACTGAGTGTATACCTCACGCGGGTTTGGATGTTTTTCAATCAGGGCATAGAGCTGCGGCTGTGTGAACTTAGGTTCATCGCCCTCGTTATGGCCATGCTTACGATAGCACACCATATCTATAAATATGTCTTCGTTGAATTTTTGACGGTAGGCTACAGCAAATGCCGAGCACTTTACTACTGCCTCGGCATCATCACCGTTTACATGCAAAACCGGAGCTTGTACCATAGATGCAACGCTCGTGCAATAGTCGGCAGAGCGAGCGTCGTCGAAATCGGTCGTAAAGCCTATCTGGTTATTGATCACATAGTGAATAATACCACCCGTTTGGTAGCCTTCCAGCCGCGACATCTGCAACAGCTCATAGGTAATACCCTGACCGGCAACGGCAGCGTCGCCATGAATAAGAATAGGCAGTACTTTGTGGTATTCACAATTATATAAGGTATCGGCCTTTGCCCTTGAAAAACCAGCAACAACCGGGTTAACAGCTTCAAGGTGAGAAGGGTTGGGCGTCAACTGCACATTAATGCTCTTGCCACTGTGGGTTACTATATCTGACTGAAAACCAAGGTGATATTTCACGTCACCGCTGCCCATAGTCATATCTGTAGGCATATTGCCCTCAAACTCCGAAAATATCTGTTCGTATGTTTTTTTAAGGGTATTGGCCAGTATGTTCAACCTTCCCCTGTGGGCCATGCCTATAACTACCTCGGCAACACCTGCATCTGCGGCATCATTTATAATAGTATCAAGTGCAGCAATGGTACTCTCGCCACCTTCCAGACCAAAGCGTTTCTGGCCAATGAACTTGGTATTGAGGAATTTCTCAAATATTACACCTTCGTTCAGTTTTTCGAGAATGCGCCTCCTTTCATCAATAGAAAGAGGTTTCTTCATCATTTCTTCGTAGTTCTTCTGCACCCAATGACACTTAACCGCATCATTAATATAGGTGTATTCAATGCCTACATTACCTGCATAAAGCGTTTTTAGCCTTTCGATAATGTCCTTAAGCGGTTGATCTTTAAGGCCAACGAACCTTCCTGCAAAAAAAGTTGTATTCAGGTCGGCATCAGAAAGATTGAACCTTTCCAATTCCAGTTGCGCATTACGGTCCTTGCGGCTACGGATAGGATTGGTGGTTGCAGACAGGTGCCCGCGTTTGCGGTAACCCCTTATCAGTTCAAACACACCAATTTCTTTTGCCAGATGATCTGCATTCACACCCGATACCGCAGTAGCTCTAGCCACAGGCGCGGCGGTCCCCCCTAACTGATTATAAGCAAAGTCAAATCCCTCGAAGAATTTCTTCCACTCTGGGTCAACGGATGCCGGGTCTTTTATAAATTCGGAATATATTGATTCTATGTAAGCTGATGATGGTCCTGTGACGTAAGAAAAATCCTTCATTATATAAATAAAAAGTAAGCGAATGGTGTTACTGCGATATTATAAATTATCGCTATTTCCAGTTGCAAAATTAGGGCATTCGTTACACATTTGGACAGGGTAGGGGATTTTTTTAATTGGCAGAGGAGTGGGTGGAAGTTGCAGAGCTAATCTATGGGTTGTGACAGTTGTCCGATCGACCCAGACCCTGAAGGGATAGGGTAAGGATGGCCAGACAAAATTCTAAAACAAATCACTAAATATGTAGAATTAGATAATATATTTGGTCAGCTCCTGGCTGAGGTTATAACGATAATTGTCCCGAATTTTCAAAGCGGGGGATAACCTCCAGCCACACAAATTTAATATCCCCACCCAAGCCCCACCTCCCTTCCTACGTCTATTAAAGTTGTTAAAAAACTGTTTCTTGCCAATAGTTGGCGGAATTGGTATAATTTCACGTTACGGAAGTCCAGTTGTATGAAGAAAATTTCACTCTCGCTTATTTTATTGCTATGTTGCCTGGCTGCTTTTGCTCAGGATGACCTTTTTGGTGTGGATTCTTCAAAGAAGTCGCACAGTGGATTTATCATTAATGCGAACCTTACTGGTGATTTGCCGCTTGCCGATATGGCCAAGCGTTATGGAAAGGATTTCAGGGTGGGTTTTTCATTTACTTATAAATTGAAAAGTAATTGGGTATTTGGTACGAGTTGCGATTTCCTGGCTGGTAATATGATAAAGGAAGATTCCTTTATGATCAATATCAAGGATAAGTACTCTGGTCCGTTCAATGGAAAGGTAGTTCAGATGTTGAATGTGGAAGGCTACCGCACCGGGGTTCCTGTCTATGAACGCGGTTACCTTATTGGCTTGCAACTGGGAAAGATCATAAATTTTAATCATAATACGCCTGACAATGGCCTGTTTTTGATGACAACTGCTGGTTTTATTCAACATAAAATAACTATATTTAATAAAGAAAAGGATGTTGCCCAACTACGCGGTGATTTCATGAAGGGTTATGACCGCCTGACCAATGGCTGGTTTGTAGAACAGTATGTGGGGTACGCTTATTTTGCCAACAATGCACTTCTCAATTTCAACTTTGGGGTTGACGTCATGCTTGGCTTTACGCAGGGCCGCAGGGATTACCTGTGGGATGTAATGCGCACCGATACTAAGAGCAGGAACGACTTCCTGATAGGTGTAAGGGGAGGGTGGATGATTCCTATATTCAGGCGCAAATCGGAAGATATTTCTTTTTAATGATCCAAACCGCCATTTACAGATCGGTTATTGGTGCTTACACCCTCGGCATAAGGGTGTTTTCTCTATTTAACGCCAAGGCGAAATTATTTATCTCGGGCAGGGAAAAGATCCTTAAGAAGATTGCCAAGGCGCTCAAAAGTGAAAAACGACCGCGCATCTGGATTCATTGTGCGTCGCTCGGGGAGTTTGAACAGGGCAGGCCGGTATTGGAGGCAATCCGGGGACGGCACACGGAATATGCTATAGTACTCACTTTTTTTTCCCCTTCTGGTTATGAGGTGCGTAAGGATTACAAGGGTGCTGACTATGTTTTTTATCTGCCAGTAGACAGCCACAAAAATGCAACAGCTTTCCTTGACCTCGTTAAGCCTAAACTCTGTCTGTTCATTAAGTATGAGCTCTGGTATTTCTACCTCACGGCATTGAAGGAAAGGAAAATACCTACGATGCTTATATCAGCCGTTTTTAATAATGGCCAGGGATTTTTTAAGTGGTACGGTGGTCTGCAACGCACAATGCTGCAGTGCTTTTCACAGATATTTGTTCAGGATGCCGGGAGTGTGGACTTGCTCCAAACCATTGGCATAACAAACGTAACGATTAGCGGAGATACCAGATTTGACCGTGTGATTAAGGCTACTACCGAACTTGCTTCCTTGCTGATTGCTGAAGAGTTTTGTAAAGGCAGCAACATCATTGTTGCCGGTAGTACCTGGAAAGAAGATGAAGTATTGTTGCACAAAACTATGTCATCCAGTTCTTTAAATTGGAAAATGATACTGGTACCACACGAGGTACACAAGGAACATATTGAGGAAATTGAGCGATTATTTGGCGATGATATCGTGAAATGGTCGTCGTGGAATGGTAAGACAGACAAGCGCGTGTTGCTGGTGGATAAGGTGGGTTTGCTCCTTCAATTATACCGCTATGGGCAGGTTGCCTGGATTGGAGGAGGGTTTGGCAAGGCTGGGGTACACAATGTACTTGAAGCTGCTGTATTTAGTTTGCCTTGTCTGCATGGCCCTGTTTACCACCAGTTTCTGGAGGCTAACGAACTGGTAGCGCAGGGTGGGGCATTTGTCATTAATACACCTGACGATCTTATTGGTTCCCTGAATGCGTTCGAAGATAAGTCGGTATACGAAAAAGCTTCATCGGCTGCCCGGGAGTATGTGTTTTCAATGCAGGGTGCAACTGATAAGGTTATGTCGGAGGTAAATAAGATGTTGGAACGTAGCTGATCTGTTTCCATTTCTGTCTACAGTCAGCGACTTTAGTTGTCGCGCAAAGACGCAAAGGCGCATTTACAGTTTATTCAATTAAGTTTAGTTTTCTTGAATCAAAGCCGCCAAGAGTTACTCGTAAGGCAACAACATTGTTCCAATCCGTTAAAAACCTGAACTTTGTGGTTTAGGGTTTTCGCGGGAAACTTCATTAAAGTAAACTTTCCCATTCTTTTTGCTTTGCGTCTCCAAATCCTTAATAAACGGAAAACTGCGGCTTAGCGCCTTTGCGCGAAACTTTCACTACCCCTTGCATGCGTTTACCCTGACACTATTACGCCAAATACTTCCCAACTATAGGTATTCTTCTGCCAATTCCAAATGACTTTGGTGAGACCCTGATGATAGGGCAAAACTGATTGCGTTTGTATTCATTAGTATTCACCAGTTTAAGTATTCTGGCCACCAACGCTGGGTCATGCCCCATAGCTATGATCTCCTTTGGTCCGAGTCTTCTTTCTATATATAAGTAGAGTATCGCATCCAGTATGGCGTATTCCGGCAGGCTGTCACTGTCCTTCTGGCCCGGCCTTAGTTCGGCGCTTGGGGCTTTTTCAATTATGTTTACTGGTATGATGGTGCCGTTTCTGTTGATGTACCGGGAAAGCGCATACACTTGCTCCTTATATAAGTCGCCCAACACGCCGAGTCCGCCAGCCATATCTCCGTACAAAGTACCATAACCGGTGGCCAGTTCGCTTTTATTGGATGTATTGAGTAAAATGGTTCCGAATTTATTGGACATCGCCATTACCAGCGCGCCCCTTATACGTGATTGCAGGTTTTCTTCAGCCACATTGAACGGGAGATCGCCAAATACGGGCGATAAAGCTGTTTCGAACTGTTCAAAAATCTCTTTAATACCTATGATATGATAGGGGTTTCCCAGGTTTTTAGACAACTCAACTGCGTCATTCACCGAATGGTCAGTTGAAAATTGTGAGGGGAGTAGCAGCGCCGTTACATTTTCGGCACCCAAAGCCTGGCAGGCCAGCGCCAGTACCAATGCACTGTCAATGCCACCAGACGAAGCGACTATAGCCTTTTTGAAGCCCATTTTCCCGAAATAGTCCCTGATTCCAGTAAGTAACGCCTGATGTACCTGGTCAATGCTTTTGGTCGGTTCGAACTGTAATGGCATTGTTTGTACACGAGGCACCAACGGAGCCGGGCAGGTAATAGCGCCTACTAATGCACCATTGTCTTTGAGCACCACAGGCTGCAGGGCTTCTGTAAAGCAGGGCAACTGGGTAATAATATTTCCGTTAGCATCCATAGCCATGGAACCTCCATCGAACACGATCTCAGTTTGAGAACCCACGGTGTTGCAATATAGCATGGGCAGCTTGTATTTCAGTACATTTTGCTGTACAATTCCCTTACGGCTTTCGGCGTTTACGTAATCGAACGGAGACGCACTGAGGTTGATCATCACATCAGGTGACTGCTTGATCAGTTCATCCATAGGTGAAAAACGATACATGGGGTCGTCGGTCAGGTTCCAGATGTCTTCGCAAATAGTGACTGCCAGTTTCATGCCCTTGAACTCCATCACCTGCCAGTCGAACGCGGGTTCGAAGTATCGGTATTCATCAAATATATCATAATTGGGTAGCAGTGACTTATGTGCTATTCCTTTAATTTCATTTTCGTGGAGCAAGAAGGCACTGTTGAACAGGTTCTTGCCCTGAGGTTTTGGGTTGCGTGAAGGGCAGCCTACCAGTACGCCGATGGTGTCCGCGACCAACCTGATGCGCTCAATGCACTCCAACCCTTTATCAATAAAATCATTAAATTCCAGAAAATCGCGCGGGGGATAGCCGCAAACAGCCAGTTCTGAAAAAACAATAAGGTCGGCGCCCTGCTGTTTTGCAGTTGCAATGGCTGCAATAATTTTATCGGTATTGGACTCAAAATTACCAATGTGGTAGTTCTGTTGTGCTAAGAAAATCACCATGACGGGGCAAAATTAGTGGTTTGGGGTGGTTTATGTATGATGGGTAGGAAAATGAATAAAACCGATTTAAATCCAAGTCCGCACTTAAAAAGCGCCAGTTGTACACATCTTTTAAATAAAAATCAGTTGGATTGCCACATTGGGGCTTACCCAGTGGTTTTATAAATATTGAAAGCATAGTATTTACAGTTGCTTCTGCCCCACCGCTTCTCTACTTTCTTTTCAATAGCGAAAAGAAAGTAGCAAAGAAAGCGCCAGGCAAAAAAAACGCGCCGCGCTGCTAGGGCCAGGCTAGCCGCCGTTTTTTGCCATAGCCAGGCTTCCGCTCATGAAATGCTATATCCATTTGTTGACCACAATTAAAATAGGAAGTATGTGGTGATGCTGGCTTTTTGACGATAGCGTCAAGCATAAAGGGAACGCCGATCTAATCTCGGTTGCGCAGGTGCCATTACAGAGATTTTTTTTCTGTAGTGAGGCGGAAGTTCAATCAAAAACAAATCTACAACTTCCCGTTTAACTATTTAATTTTGCGGCTCCCGGCGAAAGATCGCTAGGGGAGTGACTGCTGCTAAGAAAATGATGTTATTGTATCCGGCTAATGCCGTCGAATCTCTGGAGTTTAATAAAGTTTGTGAACTGCTTATTCATAAGTGCCGTACCGATGCTGCCCGTGAAAGGGTAGAGCAGATACGGTTTCATACCCGCATGGACCATATGCAGCGCGAGCTGCTTCAGGCCAGTGAATTTAAAACCATATTGCAGTCGGGTGATTACTTCCCGAATGACTTTACCCGGAACCTGCACCGCGAACTCCGCCTCTTACAAATAGCAGGTGGGGTATTGATGGGCGATCAGCTGCTGGCCTGTATGCACCTGGCGCTTAATATGCGTGACATTTTGTTGTGGTTTAAGAAACAGAGTGATCTTTTTCCTGCATTACAGTCGGTGGTGGAGAAGGTGGTATATGAAAAACAGATACATGAACTGATATCGGGGATCATCGACGAGAGTGGAATTGTAAGAGATACCGCATCGAAGGAACTCATGAGCATTCGCTCAGACCTTGGTAAGGCAAGGCATGCAGCGCGGCGTACCTTCGATATGGTTATCCGGAAGCTGGGAAAGGCGGGCTACCTGGGCGACATATCTGAGAGCTTTTTCAATGGCCGGCGCACTGCGGCTGTTCTGGCAGAGTACAAAAGAATAGTGAAGGGTATTTTGCACGGCGAAAGTGATACGCAAAAAACCGTTTTCATAGAACCTGAAGAAACTATTGATCTTAATAACGAGATATTTTCGCTGGAAAGGGCCGAAATGAGGGAGATTCACCGCATTTTGGTTCAGGCGACAAAGGATCTTTCGGTGTATGGTCCGCAGCTGGAGGGGTATTACCACTTATGCGGTATTTTCGATTATATACGGGCGAAAGCGCTGCTGGCCATAGATATGAATGCCAATATGCCCCGGCTTAACCCGCATCCCGGTATACACCTGGTGAAGGCATTTCACCCATTGTTATTATTACGCAACAAACAATCCAACAAGCCAACGATACCGCTAAACCTCACGCTGGATCGCCAAAACAGGATCCTGATCATTTCCGGACCCAATGCCGGTGGTAAGACGGTATCTATGAAAACCGCTGGGCTGCTGCAACTGATGGCGCAGGCCGGGTTGCTAATTCCGGCTGATGAGCAATCGGAAGTGGGGATTTTCAGGCAA
>CANCOG010000212.1 GCA_947379685.1 Flavipsychrobacter stenotrophus
TACCTCAAACCGGCGTTGACTTTCCCTTGCAGTGTACAAGTAATATTGACGTTCAATGCTATGCACTATCTCCCGATCATGTAAGACTGCGGACACCTTTCCTTCTACATCCATACGTAACCAATATTGGCTGTGATACTGTATCGGGCAAAATGACCCTTGTAAAAGACAGCCGCGTGACTTACAATTCCTCTCTTAGTACTTTTCCGGCTGATACCGTCCGTGGCGATACACTAATCTGGAATTATTTCCACTTGAGCAACGTGTCTTCAGGTGCTTATTGGAACAGTTTTTTCTCAAATGTTTACCTGACACCCGATACAACACTCGTTTCAGGCGATACTTTGTGTTTCACGATCTATACAAATATCCCTTCTGCTGATATAAACCCTTCCAACAACCGCTATTCCATTTGCCTGCCGGTACGTTACTCTTACGACCCTAATAGTAAGTCAGTGACACCCACTGCAGTTGATTCCATTGGAACTTTCCCGGCAGGAACGCATACCCTCACCTACACCATTAATTTCCAAAATACAGGTACCGACTACGCTTATAACGTGAAGATAATTGATACCCTTAACAGCCACCTCGATGCACATAGCCTCAAAATATTGGGCACCAGTGCCCCAATGCTTCCAAAATGGCTTGCTCCAAATGTTGTAGAATTCGATTTCAATAATATTATGTTGCCTGATAGCGGAACCAATGAGCCAGGAAGCCATGGACAAGTTCGATTTAGCGTTGAGATGAATAGTGGTGTACCTGCTGGCACTCCAGTAACTAACACAGGATACATTTACTTCGATACAAACCCAGCGATTAGTACCAACACCACTCACAATATCACCTCCATTCCAGCCGAGGTACTGGGAGTAAGCTCATCTGCAAATATTAAAATATATCCAAATCCTGCTAGCGACCAATTGATTGTTGAAAATGCTGGAGTAAGTGATTTGACCGTGCTTAACATGAACGGAACTGCCTTGTTCACCCAACACATAGCCAACGATAAGGCAACATTGGATATTAGTCGATTCCCCCCCGGCTTATACATATTGAAGTCAACTGGGGGTAAGAACCCGTCAGTAACCAAGTTTACAAAATTCTAGACCATTTCCCATCCCAATTTAATCTATTGCAAAAGTCGCCTCACGGGCGGCTTTTGCAATAACAGTTGAGCCCGATGGTCAAAATCTCAAAACAATATCTGATTACAATTTTCCCCTACCCTCAAACTAAAATATTTCCACAAACCAATGACATTGTGCCAACAATGTTACTTTTGCATTTTAAGGGAGCGGGATGAAGCAGTTTACGAATAAAGATATTGAAAATTACTACGACCAGACGGAGGTGCATTATCGTATGCACTGGAAACTGGATGAGGGGATGGGGCTGCACTATGGCATCTGGGATGCCAATACAAAGGACCTTGCCGCGGCAGTGCTGAATTCAAATTTCAGGCTCATGAACCTGGGTGAAATAAAGCCGACCGATTACGTGCTGGACGCTGGTTGTGGAATTGGTGGGTCCAGTATTTACCTGGCAAAGAATAAAGGTTGCAAGGCGCACGGCATTACGCTGAGTAAAAAGCAAGTGGAAACTGCAACGCAAAATGCAAAAAACAAGGGGCTTTCTGATAAACTGCAGTTTTCGCAGCAGGACTATACCAAAACCAACTTCCCTGATAATACCTTTGACATTGCATGGTGCATAGAAAGTATGGAAACGGCAACGGATAAAACGTTGTTTTTCAATGAAATGAGACGCATACTTAAACCCGGCGGCAAAATTTTGGTTGCTGACATTTTCAAACCTGAAAGCTATGACATGAGCCAGGAAAAGGACATGCAAACCATGCTCAACGGGTGGGCGATGTCGGACATATTATCGATAGAAGAATTGCACCAGATTGCGGCACAATCAAGTTTCAAGGTCACGAAGCTGGAAAATGTAAGTAAGGAAGTACTGCGGTCGGTTAACCGGATGTACTTTGCCAGCATGCTGGGTTTTGTAGGTACCAAGGCTTATAATATGATCTATAATGCCAGCCACTTTTCAAAAATTCATTATAAAACAGGTTTTGCCCAAAAGAAAGCTTACCATAAAAACAAATGGGGATACTACCTGGTGGTAATTGAAAATCAGAAATAAAGGCTACTACACATATCATAACACTATAATTTTTTGATTGCTACTGCGTTTATCTTATTCACTATTTGACTTTTTACTTTCGAATTACTAACTTGCATCTGCAAACATAACAGCATACATGAAATTTCGCCTTCCTATATTAGTAACACTGGCTTTTGCCGGAATCCTGACTTCAAGTTCCTGCGTTAAAAAATATATCTGCCATTGCAATATCAGGTACTCCGGGGCACCTGGCATTCCCGATAGCACCACCAAGGAATTTGACATCACCGACTCAAAATCGAAGGCTGACAGCAAGTGTAAGGCTGAATCAAAAACATCGACCAAGAACTACATTACTACAGTTGAAGATTGTTATCTGTATTAATACAGCCCACCAATTTCTTGTAAGTTGTTAATTTATTTGTGCAACTCCATATAACCTGATCTGATGTTTACCTTTGGATCAGATTTTTTTTGAGCACATTATGGATATTGAGGTACAGTCCGGGACACCAAAAGCAAATATTTTTACATTTCGTTCGGTTACAGGGGCAATTCTGCTTTTTTTACTGGCATGCGTATTCTTTTATTCAGCCTATAGCAAAATATACAGCGATAATGCCTTTGACAATTTCCAATGGACATTTATCGATCTGGGCATCAGCAGTCAGCTCGCCGCGGGCATAATTGCCCGATTGATGATTGGCCTGGAAGTTAGCCTTGGCCTACTCCTCTTGGCGCACATTTACCTAAAGCAATTTACTTATAAGGCTGTTTTGCTATTATTGGCCGCTTTTACTGTCTACTTATTGGTGGTCATTTTTAAGCAAGGCAATACTGGCAATTGTGGTTGTTTCGGTGACAAGCTGGCCATGAAACCGTTAGCTGCGATCATAAAAAATCTGGTGATGATGGCAGTAACCGTGTTGCTGATATACATCTACCCAGTAAAGCCTTACAAATTCCAGGAGTATTTCATGATGCCAATTGCCATGCTGGGGTTAACAATACCATTTTTGATCAATAATATAGATGTAAGCACAGCTCCCGTGCCCTATAAGAAAGCCATTGACCTGAGCCTTTTGTATAAGTACTCCCCTGCTCCACAGGTTGACCTGGCGAAGGGGAAGCACATTATTGCGTTCATGAGTCTTACCTGCCCGCATTGCAAAAAAGCAGCATACTTGCTTCAGATCATTCATCGCGAACACCCGGAGTTGCCTGTTTTCATGGTTTTGGATGGCGCCGATACTTTTAAGAAATCGTTTTTTGAGGAGACCCATGCCGAGCAGGTGCCACACTTGTTATACTACCACACCGATGATTTTGTAAAAATGGCGGGCATGGATGGTGTACCGGCAATTTACTGGATCTATAACAGCAATATAGAATACAAGAGTAAGAACGCCTACTACCAGCTGGACCCAAAGTTCATGGAGCAGTGGGTTAGCGGGAAGTAAATAATAGGTCCCAACTTATCTTATGTTTTATGGCTTGTCGAAAGACATTTGGTGGGACACTCTCTCACTATTCTAAATATCAACATAAATTTTACGACCCTGAATTAGTTGCAATTGTCAAGATCCCTTCCTATTAGTTACCCCGTCTTTAAAAAAGCAGTTTTCCTGCAAAGTAAAGAATCTTCCAGCTGCTAACTCCACCGCAGCTGTCCTTTTTGTATCGAACATCCCCCCAGGAAAGAAAAACAATTAATTACCGCACCATTTATTCGGTTTTGACTGAAGGATACATAATTTTGTTTTTTTAGTAACCTGATTATCCAAAACAACTGACATTGGAAATAATTTTAAAGTATTTTGCTGATTTTGATAGTACCCAGATCGCACAGCTGGAACAACTGGAAGGGTTGTACAAAACCTGGAATGAACAAATCAATGTGATATCGCGTAAAGATATTGATTCGCTGTACGAAAAGCATGTTCTGCATTCGCTGGCTATCGCTGTGCTCTGCAATTTTAAGCCGGGCGCACAAATAATAGACATAGGTACCGGTGGTGGCTTTCCCGGCATTCCGCTGGCAATATTTTTCCCCGAAGTAGAGTTCTTGTTGGCGGACAGCATTGGAAAAAAGATCAAGGTAGTCAATGAGGTTTCCTCGGCCATAGGACTGAAAAATGTAACGACTTTTCATGGCCGTGTTGAGGAAATAAAGAACCGAACTTTTGACTTCGCTGTTTCCAGGGCCGTAGCGCCACTTGGCGATCTCTGGAAATGGATCAACATGATGATCAGGAGGGGACAAAAAAGTGAAGAATTACGTAATGGACTGATTTGTCTCAAAGGTGGTGACCTCCAAAAAGAGATCAATGACTCAGGATTAAATAAAATTATTCAGGCATGGAGTGTGGACAATATTTTTCCGGAACCATCGTTTGTAGAGAAATATGTGATTTACGTTCCAAAATTATAAATTAAATTTTGCACTTTGGCATCAACACATTAACTTTACTCACACACATAAAAATAGAAATCTCCTAAAAAAGCCCGTTATGAAAAAACTATTTTCTCTCGTCTCTATTTCTGTTTTTGTAGCGGCAAGGGTTTCCTGCCACAAAAACGCTGTAACGCCGTCTGGTACTGTTTATCTGGACCTGCCGGCAACATCATACCAGTATTATACACCCAGCTATGGTGACACTACAGTGAATAGTAAGGCGACATTGGGCAGGGTGTTATTTTATGATGGGCATCTTTCTGTAAATAATTCAATTTCATGCGCGTCCTGCCACAAGCAAGCGTTCGGCTTTTCCGATAATAATGCTTTCAGCACGGGTTTTGAAGGCAAAATAACACGTAGAAATTCGAAAGGCATACATAATATTGTTGGAGTAAATAATTTTTTCAGCAATATCATATTACAACACAACACACCATTGTTTTGGGATGGCCGTGAAAATAGTTTGCTCAATCTGGTAGACAGACCAATAACCAACCACGTAGAAATGGGTATTACCGACCCTGATGCACTGGCACCGAAAATTGCGGCAATTTCATGTTACCCGCCGTTGTTTAAAAAAGCATATGGCGACGAACAAGTGACATCGGCAAGAATTTCAGAATGTATCAGCATGTTCATGGCTTCTATTCAATCAACAAATTCCAAAATCGACCAGTATTTCAAAGGCAATACTACGGTACTGAATGCACTCGAACTGAAAGGCATGGGGTTATTTAACAGTACCTATAATTGTGCCAGCTGCCACCATTCCAACTCTGGTCCTTATACATTTTTCGACTTTCATGACATTGGCCTCGATGAGAATTACAATGACCTCGGTATGGGTGTAATATTTAGCTCCACAACCGACAATGGTAAATTTCGTGTTCCAGATCTGGCGAATGTGGCACTCACAGCCCCCTATATGCACGATGGCCGTTACAAAACCCTCGACGACGTATTGGAGCATTACAGCCACAATATTAAGAACAGCCCCAACCTGGACCCAGTGCTGAGAGGAACAGACCAGAAGGCAAAGCAGATGAATATTTCCAGTGACGATAAGATGGCGCTCATAGCATTCCTGAATACATTCACAGATTATACAACCATCCAGGATCCAAAATTCTCAAATCCATTCAAAGTAAAATAATTATGAAAAAAACGTTAGCCACTGCAATGCTGGTTGCAGGTTGCATTTCTATGTCATTTGCCCAAGCCCCGGACCTTTCCCCTTCAGCACCTAAAGAAAAACTCTGCGATCAGTTTTTGGGTGTGCAGGTTAATGGCCTTATCAGGCAAGTATTTAATTTCAATAATTCAACAGCTGCAACGGAAGTTAATCCGTACCTGCTGACTTACAATATTAATTCGCGCAAAACCGGCTGGGGACTGCGCGCTAGTATCGGGTATAATTACAACTCTTCTGGTACAAATGATGGCATTACCACCCGTACTTCGAAATTAAATGACCTTCATTTCCGCCTTGGTGTCGAAAAAAGTTTCAAACTTTCGGAAAAATGGAGCGCAGGGGCCGGCATTGATCTTATCTACAACTACAATGATGACAATACTTCCGCTTCAACCATTAGTTTTGATACCGTAACAACAAATACAAAAACTACAATTTCAAGCTATGGTGGCGGAGCAATGGGATGGCTCAGGTATAACTTAACGAAAAACATCACTATAGGCACAGAATCCAGTTTCTACGTTACCACGGGCAACCAAAAAATAACTGTGGAAACAATTGTTGCCCATAACCCGAACAACACACCTCCAACCGATAGTGACAATAAAGTTAGCTTTGGAACAATAAGCCTCCCGGTTGTGTTTTATTTGTCTGTAAAGTTTTAATAAATGTACTTTTAATATTTATAAAGGTGACTACTACTTGTGGTCACTTTTTTCCATCAGGCATACAGTGTTGTTTGTAAAAGGAGATGAAGGTGTCTACGAAAAAATACTATTGAATGCCTGAGGCATATACAATATTATTTGAAAAACATCGTTTGTAAAGAATTATATAACTTACTGTCCGAAATTATAAATTAAGTTTCGCGGACTTCATGCAGGATATTACCGCTACCATCACACATAAAACAGATAACTTCTTTAAAATGCCCATTATGAAAAAACTACTTTCCATTCTGTCTATCTCTGTTTTTGTAGCGGCAATGATCTCTTGCCACAAGAACGCTGTACCACCATCAGGAACGGTTTACCTTGACCTTCCGGCCACAACCTACTCCTACTATCTGCCTAGTTACGGTGACGCAACCGTGAACGATAAAGCTACGCTGGGGCGAGTGTTATTTTATGACGGACACCTTTCATTAAATAATTCAATTTCATGTGCATCCTGCCATAAACAAGAATACGGATTCACTGATAACAATGCCCTGAGCACTGGTTTCGAGGGGAAAATAACCCGTAGAAACTCAAAGAGTATCCATAATATAGCTGGAATAAGCTCAACTTTCAGCAGCGACCTTCTGCGCCGAAACACACCATTATTTTGGGATGGCCGTGAAAAAAGTTTGCTCGATCTGGTAGACAGGCCTATAACCAACCATGTGGAAATGGGTATCACCGACCCTGATGCGCTGGCACCAAAACTCGCGGCACTATCCTGCTACCCCCCATTGTTTAAGAAAGCATATGGCGATGAGCAAGTAACTTCTGGGAGAATATCAGAATGTATCAGTATGTTTATGGCCTCAATTCAATCTGCAAATTCTAAATTTGACCTGTTTTCAAGATCGCATTCAACGGACCTTAATGCATTGGAGAGAACGGGCATGATCTTATTCCAGAGTACCTACAACTGCTCTGGCTGCCACCACCTGAACACTTCATATTACACATTCTCCGACTTTCATGACATAGGGCTGGACCCAATTTACCCTGATAATGGTTGGGGAATAATTTCTAATTGCAGCGCGAATAATGGTAAATTTCGCGTTCCGGACCTCACCAACATAGCACTTACTGCCCCTTATATGCACGATGGGCGCTACAAAACCCTGGACGATGTGCTGGAGCATTATAGTCATAATATTAAGAATAGCCCTAACCTCGACCCATTACTGAAAACAGTTGATGGCCAGCCTCGGCAGATGAACATTTCCACGGAGGATAAAATGGCCCTCATCGCATTCCTGTATACACTAACAGATTATACCACCATTCAGGATCCTAAATTCTCCAATCCATTCAAAGTGAAATAATCCCAGAAACAGATAAGAAATATTACTATATAATAAATTATAAGAAACGATAATGAAATAATTAAAGGTGGCCGCAAAAAGTGGCCACCTTAATTTTTGATCCAAATTTCTAAAATACCGGCATCAGTCTTTTCTCTTCCCAAAGAGCAGCCGGACTGAATAATCTTCGTCATCAAGGTACAGTAATACCATAGCGAGTATGGAAATAAAGAAGGTTATTAAACCAAAGTTGATGACTATGATAAAATGAAAAAAGAGCGCGGGAATAATGAACTTGCGCTTAATGCGTGGCGGGAAAAAGAAA
>CANCOG010000213.1 GCA_947379685.1 Flavipsychrobacter stenotrophus
GAGACTTGTTCAAGGGGGAAGATGCCGCTGGTAAAGCTGGCTATTGCAAAGCCAAGTATACCGGCAATCCAGTTTGCGGACGTGATCAGAGACTGGGCCTGTGTTTGCTGTTTAAGGGGGTACATATCGTAGATTATTTTTTGCGTTACGCCGCGGCTGCAATAAGTCATGATGCAAATAAGAAAGCTAACCCACAGGAAGGATGGAAGAGTCTGGCCCTGATACAAGATAAACATGGCAGCGGCGACAGACAGGAGTGTTATCGAAAACAATATTTTTCCCGCCATTTTTTGAGATAACCAGCCGAAGAGATAAGGTAGCGGAAAGGCAATGAGTGACCCCATTCCGAAAACAAATGAGATACTGTCGATATTAAATCGCTCCTGCTTCATGATGAGGGACAGGTTGAACCGCCCCATAAAGGAGATCATCATGCCTGTATTGAGGGCAATTAGTAAAATCCAGAGTTTGGGCTTGAGGGAGAACGGGCCAATATATTTGTTTTGCTGGTAAACAATGTCGAAATCGGACGCCAGCATGGCCAGCCGGGTGAGGATACTGGCCAGGGCAAACACAACAAAGGATTGGTAATTACCGATCTGATGGATCATTGGGCCGATTAGGAAACTGCCAACAACGGAGCCAACAAGGGTGGTATTTGCAAGTAAGCCATAGTTTTTTCCAACATTATCTGGAGTGCTGATATAGCTCATGATAACGCTGTATATATTGATCTGTACTCCGGATAAGAACCAGTAAAAGGAAGTAGCTATCAGTAAACCCCAATAACCTTGTTGAACCCCCATTTCGTATAACGCAAATGCAGTAAGTGCTGCAATGAATATGGTTAGTTTACTTACAGATGAATAGTACTTTAGGATGCGAGGGGTAAGTACCGAACCCAGTGCAATAGAAATATAAGTAATGGTCATGAAGATACCGGTATGCTTTGCCGAAACACCAAGATTGGCGACCATAACTGGTAGTATGGGATAAATTCCCTGCAGCACGATGCGGTCTATTGTCGCAATGAATAAAAGGATGAAAACTGATTGCTTCATGAAAGTTCAAATTTGCGATAAAATCTTGGCATCATTACTATGAGGCCTCAAGCAAAGAATGCAAATAGGAATTTTGCAATGCATTAAACAATTTTTGTGGCCAGAGGCTTCGCGCAAACCTGCAAAAGGTCATGGTAGGACTATAGTTAATATACTGCTGTCAGGCTCCTGGCAATTTATCCACAGAGTGGTATTTTGAGGGTGTAATAAAACAGGTAAATTTCGGATATTGCGGCAAAATTCAAATCCGCTCACAAATGAAACGATTCATAGCCACGATAGGTTTATGCTTTGGTATTACAATTACGCAGGCACAGCTAAAAAAAGCAGATGAGATAAGGGCTGCATTGGCAACAACAAATAAGGATACTACAGCCTGGGCTTACGGCGGTTTTTTTAATTTCGGCATGAATGAAGGTTTTTTGCACAACTGGGCTGCGGGCGGAGAATTGGCCTCATTTACCGTCAATACTATTTTTAGCGGGCATCTCGACCGGCTTGACCATAAAGCTATCTGGAGTAACAACCTCGATATAACATATGGGTTGAATTACACTTATTCAACTTCCTTTATTCCACATAAAACTGATGACCGCATTGATTTTACATCTAAATACGGCACCCGGATTGACACGGGGAAGAATTGGTATTTTTCTGGTTTGTTCAACTTTAAGTCGCAGTTTACCAAGGGGTATAATTACGCTGTAGCTGATTGGCAGAAATCTTCAACGTCAAAGTTCCTTTCTCCTGCTTATTTTACCACGGCCATTGGATTTGAATACCGGAAGGGGAGTGATGTAAGCCTATTTATTTCACCGGTTGCCGGAAGGTTGACACTTGTTGACAAATATTATACTTCTATGAGTCAGCAGGGGGCTTTTGGCGTGGATTACAACAAAACGATGAAATATGAATTCGGTGCTTATGTTTCGGGTAGGTACCTGGTAAATATTAATAAAAATGTGAAATTCAAGACGCGCCTGGACCTTTACACGAATTACCTTGCAAAAGACAGTAAGGACAGTGTGGGGAATATTGTGAAGCGAGACGACCCGGGTAATATTGCAGTCTTGTTCGATAATTTATTCACTTTCAAGGTGCACAAATACCTGAATCTGGCATTTGGTGCAACATTTATATACGACAATAATTTGCCTTACAACAAGTATAAAGCTGGCACGACCAATCCGCACGCTCTAAAAACTGAACCTGGTCGTGATATAGGCTGGTTGCAAGTAAACCAGCTTTTTACATTTGGGATTGAGTATAAGTTTTAAACTGACTGTTAGCTCCACTGCCAAAATGATTTTGACCAATTATCCGGTCCTCCGAGTGGCATTTAATGTTGCTCGTTGTGGACGGGGGGGCAACTAAATAAATGGTCACGCTTCATTTATTCATTTCCGGAGGAAGGCACCGTCAAAGTCTTGCTCAATCAACTATTCAACCCATTTTTCATAGAGCAAGCGGGTTACAAAATAGCCTTCTTCTTCCAAAAGCCGGCGCATTCCAGTGTTGTTAATGAGCGTAAAACGGGTAATACGTTTGACGCCCTTAGCCAGAAAGTGTTGTTCAAGATAGGTATTTAATTTATGGTAGACGCCCTGTCTCCGGTATTTTTCAACAATATATCCATCGGAAACATAAAGTTCTTTACCCTCATAGATCTCTATGCGGCTATCGTCCTGCTCTTCGATGTATCCAAAAATAAAGCCGGCTGGGTCATTGTCATGATAAGCGATCAGGCAGATCCCTTCGCAATGTTCCTGCATGGTGATCACATGGCGCATATAAGTATCTTCTATATCCTTCCAGTTGGCTGTTTTATCGAAAAGTCCGTGCTCATGCTTGTGCAAGTGGTGCATAAATTCAGCGATCTGGGCATAATGGTCTGCAATTTTTACCTCCTTAATGTCAATAGCGAGCATGGCTTACGGATTTTGAGTAGCAATATAAGCGATAAAGTTCAAATCAAGACCCATTTCGAGTTCAATTTATGGTAGCTGTTTTCCGGGTTTAGTAGTTCTTGGACAATCTTGCAGCCATTTGTAAGATAATGATTTTGCTTTTAAAAGAAAAACGAAAATACCTTCTTAACTTCGCAGGCGATTTTGTTATTAATGTAGTTGCTATGTGATTGATAATCAATTTATTGACACAAGGTAGCTACTCTTTATCTGAACTCATACTTTGAAGATACAGTTATTTATACCATGTTTTGTTGACCAACTCTATCCCCAAACAGGGATGAATATGGTTAAGGTGCTGGAAAAATTAGGTTGCGATGTAACCTATAACGCCAACCAGACTTGTTGCGGCCAACCTGCTTTTAATGCGGGATACCGTGATGAAGCCAAGGAAGTTGCCCGGAAGTTTCTCTACGATTTTAAAGATCCGTCTTACATTGTAAGCCCAAGTGGCTCCTGTACAGGGTTTGTCCGTAATTACTACGACAAGATGTTTGAGAACAGTGCGGACCAGTTATTATGCCAGAAAATAACCCCGAACTTGCTTGAATTTACAGAATTCATTACGCAGGTGCTGAAAATGGACAACTTGGGGGCGACATTGAATGGTAAGGCAACTTATCATGATGCCTGTGGCGCCCTTCGGGAATGCGGCATCAAGCAGGGGCCACGCGATCTTCTGAAAAATGTAAAAGGGCTAGAACTTGTTGAGATGAAGGAATGCGAAACCTGCTGTGGTTTTGGTGGCACCTTCTCGATCAAGTACGAACCGATTTCAATTGGCATGGCGCAAACCAAGGTGAAAAGCGCGTTGGAAACCGGTGCACAATATATTATCACTACCGATGTGTCTTGCATGATGCATATGCAGGGCTATATTGACAGTAATAATCTCCCCATTAAGACGAAGCATATTGCAGATGTGCTGGCAAGTGGATGGAGTTAATTGTTAATAATTAACCATTAAAAAATCACCATTCGTTGTGTGTGGGGTTGCTGCTGGTGATACTTACGTTTTTGCCGCTGATGCCAAACCGTATTCCGGAATTATGTCCTTTGTAGCTATCCCAGGATTGGACAAAATCAACGCGCAGAATTCGTAAGAGCTTCCAGCCAATGTTATCAAGGCCTACAAATGCTTCGGCATAAAACAGGTTGTCGTTTGCATAAAAAGCACTGCCGCCATAGAGCAGGTTCCATCGGGCTTGCTTGAGGAGGGGTATTTTATTGCTCAGCAGGCCATTCATATGGTATTCAATGTGCCCCTCCATGTATTTTGAGGTAGAATTGCTAAAATCGTAATATTGTGCAAACTGGAAACTTTGTAAATAAGGTGCTGCATAGCCAATACCTCTGTTGCCATAAAGATGAATGAGGTCAGGTATTGCCATGTAATTGTTGCCGAAACAGCCACCGACAGCCAGGTTGTACGACAAATAGCCCAGTAAGTGCAATTGAACATCGTCGCGAATGGAAAAACGCAATTTGTTGAAATCTGGTTTACTCTCAAAGACACCTGGTACCCCTTTTTCATAGGTCAGTGTAAATGTTGGCCATGAACTGCGATTTGCGATCTTATAGTCGGGATACTGGGTATAAGTATACCCCGGTTTGTAAGAGACAGAACTATAAAATATCAGCGCATTATGGTCTTCCCAGGGTGAGCTTATTGCCAGCAGGTGAACGGGCGTGTTGGTTTTATAGAACTCGCCGGGCTCCCGGAAAAAACTGTATTCAGTACTGTTGTTTAACCGGTAGCGCCGTTGAAAAGAAGTTTTTACCAGCCAGGAAAGTCCGTTTCCATAGTCGCGCCTTACAAAGGCAGCGCCATCCATGCGCTCGTATAATCTCAGGTCATTTTCGCGGTAGAACAGGGTAGCATAGGTGTTGAACCATGGTAATACCGGCCGGTCGGGGTTGTACTGAAACACATATTTCCCAGCCTCTACTCCTGTTGTCCAGCCCCTGCCTTTCCATGCTTTGTCGTCTGCCTTCCAGGTGAAACGGGCTATGGTATTGAAATGAGTATTTGCAAATCCATACCTCGATGCTATATCGGTTGTCCAATAGTTGTTCGAATCGACAACATGTTTCCAATTCAATTTTGCAGTCAGATTAAAGCCGTCAACTGGATTGAAATTAATGATGTTGTCGGTGACAAGACCGAGCAAGACCGGGTTTATACTATAAGTGTTCTTGTTTTCCTTGCTGGAATAGGAATAGCCAGCCAGCATGGGGCCAAATATGTGCAGTTTGTTTCTGCGTCGTCTAATTGAATCTAACCGAACAGGATTTTCTTCTACAATGCGAATGCTGTCTTTTTTTACAAAATCTCTTTTTTCATCTGTTTCCAGGGGAATTGGGCGGTTGGCTGTCCAATAGCTACTATCTTTCTTGTTTGCCGTCTTGTCGTATGCACTTACAATATTGCCGGAAAATACAGAATCGGCAATACCGGTGTTTATTTTCTGGTTATTGTATACGTTGACTAAATTACCATTTACATCGAACCCGAATAGGTTGATGGAGAAGTAGGTAACCTGGCTCTTGATCACCCAGGTATCAGCTTTCAATGGAAGGTATAGCTGGTCTATTTTCAGCGTGTCAAAAAGATCTATCCCAGATTCTTTTGTTAGTGTAAGATTCAGGCTGTGTATGGCAAAATCGCTGTCTACAATATAGATTGTGCCATTGAAACAAGGTTCAAAAGCCCGCTTTTGTTTTACTTCGATTTTATATATCGTGTGTCCTTTGTCTTGAAATTCGCCTGCTAATTTGTAATTGTAATAGCTGAGTGCTCGATCGTTGATGGGGGAAATAAATCCTCGAGATCTTGCCCCTAATACATCAACCAAGTTATTGTAAAATGTAATTACCGGAGGCATTTGGGCAAATCCTAGCCCTCCCGGGTTTCCACTGGTGTGTACTGAATGCACCACCGTTCTTGTTTCGCCGTCTTTTGCGTAATAATCTGCATCTTCTTCAAATAAGTACAATACCCCCTTGCCTGTTGTATCTGCTCCCACATCTGAAGGGTTGATTTTTTGCCCCATTAATTTCTTGGGTATTGTACGCGACCGCATACCCACCTTCATGTAAATTGAAGTCTGGAAGGTTTTGATTTGATCAAGGTGGAAATTCCTTCGTTCAATTGCTTTACGGATAATGCCATAAGCCGGGTCTTCAGCATTGGCGTGGACGACAACTTCGGTCATTTCCTGAGCTTCGCCTTTAAGTTGAAAATTATGTTCTATGGTTTCATTTCCCGTAAAGGAAACTGTAAAGCCAATCTGTTTGTAGCCAACATATTGGCAGATTACCCGGTGCAATCCCGCATCTACAGATAGCTCGTAAAGCCCGTTGCCATTCGCGTTGGTGCCCGAGGTGGTGCCTTCGAGGTAAATGGTAGCATAGGGCAGGGGATTGCCCTGCTCGTCGGAAACCATGCCTTTGAGAATGCCGCCTGAAGCTATGTTGGCATATAGCAAGAGCAGGGTACAAAAAAAGAGTATAGTTGTTTTCATAAAGTTTAGACCCCTAGTGTTACTTGCCACATCTATCACTATACTATATCGTGCCAACGTATTGAATGTTACAAATATCGGATAATAACAGCTAATCATGAAAACGGCACGCTCTGCAGCGTGCCATTTCTATAAGTAAGTCGATAAAAGTATTTAAAATAATCCAAACAACTGTGCATCTATCCTGCGTACCACGTCGGCAAAGTCTTCTTCTTTTTCAGCGAAATTACAATTGTTAACATCAATAATAAGTAACGGACCATCATTATAATCGGCTATCCATTTATTGTAATTTTCATTCAATCTTTTGAGGTAATCGAGCCTTATGTTTTCTTCATATTCGCGCCCGCGTTTCTGGATCTGGTCCACAAGTGTTGGAATCGAAGTTTTCAGGTAAATAAGCAGATCGGGCGGCTGAATGAGCGTTTTGAGGTTCTGGAAAAAGGAGGTGTAATTTTCGTAGTCGCGCTTTGTCATCAGCCCCATATCGAACAGATTGGGTGCAAAAATATATGCATCTTCGTAAATGGTACGGTCCTGTATAACTGTTTCTTTCCCCTGCCTGATATCTATAAGGTGTTTGATACGGTTGTTCAGGAAGTAAATCTGCAAATTAAAAGACCATCTTGGCATATCGCCGTAAAAATCAACGAGATACGGATTGTGTTCCACGTCTTCAAAATGCGGCTGCCATTTGTAATGTTTTGCCAGCTTTTCAGTAAGCGTAGTTTTACCGGAACCTATATTGCCTGCAATTGCAATATGCTGGGGTGCTGATTTTGGAAACATGTTTGTTGAAATAAATAATTGAGCTATAAAACGCCAAAGGTAAAACCCAATTGGCGGTTTTTACATTTTTTTGGTAATTTAAAATTGAAAGATAGCAACCTGACAATAGTATGGGAAGAAGGGTTGCTTAAAAACAAAACAGGCTGTATCATGTTTTTGATACAGCCTGTTTTATGTATGCTTGTTATTTTAATTGCCCAGGTAAGTTTTCAACAACTGGCAGCGGCCGGGAGTACGTAACTTAGTGATGGCTTTGTCTTTAATTTGCCTTACTCGCTCGCGGGTGAGGGAGAATTTTTCACCAATGTCTTCGAGGCTCATCGGGTTGGCAACGCCAATTCCGAAATAGAGCATGATCACATCGCGCTGGCGGTCGGTAAGTGTGCTCAGAGAGCGCTCAATTTCGCAACGCAAAGACTCTCCGTGGTACAAGTCTGCATCTGCAGCAACTGAGTTTGGATTTTCGAGAATGTCGAGCAAGGAGTTATCTTCACTATCCACGAACGGTGCATCAACAGAAACGTGACGGGCAGCAACGCCCAATGTTGTTTCTACTTCTTCAGTTCCAATTTCCAGTAATTCAGCCAGTTCTTCAGTTGAAGGTTCGCGCTCAAATTCCTGTTCCAGTTGAGAGTAGGCCTTGCTGATCTTGTTAGATAATCCGACTTTGTTCAGTGGCAACCTTACGATACGAGACTGTTCGGCCAATGCCTGAAGGATCGACTGACGGATCCACCACACGGCATAAGAAATGAACTTAAATCCGCGCGTTTCATCG
>CANCOG010000214.1 GCA_947379685.1 Flavipsychrobacter stenotrophus
AAAGCAGAGAAACTCGTAAGTAACATTGATATCGATGACGTCGATTTTGTCGCACTTGCAGATTACACAAAGGGTTCTTTATGGACTGGTGACAAGGTCCTTTACAACGGTTTAAAGGCGTTAAAATACAAGCGTGTATTTAATACCCAAGACCTTTTGGAAGTTAGAAAAAACATTCGTTAATCAATATGCAAAATTTGTATCCATGAACTTTCAAGCCCCAAAAGCCGTCGCTAAAAGTGATTGTCTGCTAGACGCTCCTGTAACACCAATTTCTCATGTAAATGTGACTGAATGTGAAGAAGAAAAACGAACTTTTGATCAGGCAATAGTATTTTTTAGAAAAAACGCAATTGATTTCAGTGATATAAAAAAATGGGACAGAGGGGATCTTTATGAATAGGGGATTTAGAAACCTAAAAGTACTTTATCCTATCATCCTTTAAGCGTGGATAAAAGCATTCAGTCCCGGCATATTTATTGTTCGTATTAGGGTAATAGACAATCCGACTATCGCCTTCTCCGCCGGCATCACCATAATAGACGGCCACTATATTGCTTTCATCTAAATTTCCATCCGCATCATTTTTGTCGTTATCATAGATAGACACTTCAATTTTGTTGGTGGCCATAGTCTTAATGATATCGGAAACAATAGCTCTGCAATGAGCTTTATAGTCTTCCTTAGCAGGGTCTATCTGTTTGACAACAGCATCAAAAGCTAGTTTTTCATAACAGATATCGCGAATGCTCTCCCCCTCACGCAAAATGTATGCTGTTAAACCCTGCCCGCTATCAGTAGTATAAGTTGTTCTGTAGGGGTACAAAATTGTTGTATCGCCCTTTACTACCAATCTGATACGTTTGTTATAACCGGTATAGCTCCATTTTACCAGAACAAACGAAGTGGCAGCGATCGCCAGAATGAAGACGTACACCTTATGCTTTCTATTCAACATCTGCTCTTGATTTTTTCTTTACCAAATTTATGATCAATCTGTCAAACATTAAAAATATAAGATGTTTTCTGTCCCCTAAAAACAATCCCATAAATATCCGGCTACAACTAATTATTCATGGGAATAGAATTAATTTTGTTGTATGATTTCATACCGCATACCGGCTATCCTAAGTTTATGCCTTCTTTTTGTTACCGGTTTTTCATTTGCCGGGCCTAAAAATAAGAACCGGGACCTGTTAAATATGGCAAAAAAACATTGGGTGGACAGCGTATACAATGCACTCAATGAAGAAGAACGTATCGGGCAGTTGTTCATGGTCTCTGCCTATTCAGGTGGCAAAAACTATAACGAGGAGCTGATCACAAAACTCATCAACGCTCACCAGGTTGGCGGACTCATATTCATGCAGGGCGGGCCTATCAGGCAGGCGTTGCTGACAAATAAATACCAGCATATGGCTCAGGTTCCATTGCTCCTTTCTATGGATGCAGAATGGGGACTAGGTATGCGGTTGGACAGTATCAGAAGTTTCCCCCGTCAAATGATGCTGGGCGCTACGCATGATACTGCATTGGTTTACAAGATGGGGGCAGCTATTGCAGCCCAGTGTAAGAGAATGGGCGTACATGTTGATTTTGCGCCAGACGTAGATGTAAATAACAATGCAGCTAATCCGGTTATCAACTCCCGTTCCTTTGGGGAAGACAAAACCTATGTGGCCAAAATGGGCAGGGCATACATGCTCGGTTTACAGCAAAATGGCATTGTTGCCTGTGCCAAGCACTTCCCAGGCCATGGCGATACCAATACCGACTCACACAAGGATCTGCCGCTGATCACCAAAAGTCTGGAGCAGTTGGATACATTAGAACTATACCCTTTCCGCCAGCTCATAAGTGACGGCGTCAACAGCATAATGGTAGCCCACCTGGAAGTCCCTGCACTTGATACGGCAACCCATGTACCCACCTCACTCTCAAAGAATACTGTTACAGGCCTCCTGAAAAACAAACTCGGCTTTAATGGTCTCATCTTTAGCGATGCACTTGTGATGACCGGCGTTACCAAGTACTTTCCAGCTGGCGAAGCCGATCTGAGAGCTTTCGCAGCTGGTAACGACATTTTACTTTGCCCACAGGACGTTCCTGCAGCCTTGGCCAAAATCAAAAATGCACTTGATAGCGGCTTCATACCTATGAGTCAGCTCGAAAGCAGTGTAAAAAGAATATTGCACACAAAGTACTATGCCGGCTTGAGCACATTCAAAAACATTGACACTACCAACCTCGCCAATGACCTCAACAAATCGGTTGACGAGATTCGGACACTTACTGCAAAGGGTGCAGTTACACTTGTAAAGGATGACAACCAGATCATGAGTAAACTCAACGACAACATGAGTGTATCTTATATCGGGTTCAATGCCAACAACACTACCCCGCTTTACGAACATCTCAAAGAAAAGTATACCCGGTTGAAAGCCAGTTGGCTACCCAAGGGCGGCTCTACCGATGCTTGCAAAAACCTGCTCGCCGGTATATCTGATTACGATGCGGTTATAGTTGGTATTCATGGGGTTAGTTTCACACCCGGTTCCAACTATGGGTTGAGCGATGAAGCAGTCAGTTTTATACAGCAGGCCGGGTGCAAGAACAATGTTATGGTAGTGCTTATGGGCAATGCGTATGCTATGCAGTACTTCTGCGGCAGTGCCTCGGTAATGGTAACGTACGAAGATGACAGCCTCACAGAAATAGTCACTGCCGACATTCTGATGAAGAAAATAAAGCCAAAAGGCAAACTGCCTGTCACTGCCTGTCTCGATGGCAAGAGCGTATGCCCTGCTCCTCTAAAACAACCCGTTATTGTGAAAGAAGTACCCAAAGACCTCGTGAAAACCCTTTTCCCAGCTGATGCGGGCGTTGTAGACGAAACCGCCCTCGACAAACTGAATTTATTTTTGCAACGCGACATTGCCGATGGCGTATTTCCCGGGTGCCGTCTGCTGGCTGCCCGCGATGGAAAAGTGTTCATGGATAAATCTTATGGCTACCTCGACTATCAGAAGTCTGTGCCGGTTGACACCAATACCTTGTATGATATGGCTTCCTGCACCAAGATGCTGGCAACCAATATTTCTGTAATGAAATTATTTGAGGAAGGCAAGATCGACCTTGACAAGACTTTAGGTGACTACCTGCCGATAACCCATGGCTCTGATAAGGCGGCCCTGAAGATCAGGGATGTCTTACTGCACCAGGCGGGTCTGAAAAGCTGGGTGCCTTTTTATAAAGAAACAGTCACGGAAAACGGCAAGCTGAAAAAAGCACTGTACCGCAAAAAGCAATCGGAAGATTTTAGTATCCCGGTCACAGAGAAGCTATTCCTGGCTACCGATTATAAGGATACGCTATGGAACAGGATTCTTTCAAGCCCGCTGGAAAACAAGGGAAAGAGCGTTTACAGTGACCTTGATTTTATATTACTGGCCGCTGTTGTGGAGCATATAACAGGCAAAACCATCGATAAATATGCTGATGAGCAATTTTATAAGCCGCTGGGTCTAAGTCACATTTTATATAAACCGTTGTCTCGCTTCAATCTAAACCAGATTGCTC
This sequence comes from Flavipsychrobacter stenotrophus, assembly GCA_947379685.1. Classification (GTDB taxonomy): domain Bacteria; phylum Bacteroidota; class Bacteroidia; order Chitinophagales; family Chitinophagaceae; genus Flavipsychrobacter; species Flavipsychrobacter stenotropha_B. Next base: position 3,581 of record CANCOG010000214.1, read on the forward strand.
CAACAGAAATGGATTTCGGTTTCCGTAATGAACTGGTACACGGCTATGTGCATGACCCGGGTGCAGCCATGATGGGCGGTGTTGCCGGACATGCAGGACTTTTCGCTACCGCAGGCGACGTTGCCGTTATTTTCCAGATGTTGCTAAACAAGGGCACCTACGGCGGTAAAAGATATTTCAAACCCGCAACAGTCGAATTGTTTACTGCATACCAGAGTACGTTAAACCACCGCGGGCTGGGTTTTGACAAGCCTTCAACCGATGCCGATGATGGCGGTCCGGCAGGAAGCCGTTGCAGCGCACAGGCTTTTGGTCACCAGGGCTTTACTGGCACCTGCGTATGGGCCGACCCGGCAACAGGTATCGTATTTGTGTTCCTGTCCAACCGTGTGCATCCGTCAGCAGAAAATACCAAGATCAATAAGCTGAACGTGAGAACGTTAGCTCAGGATTATATCTATGAATCATTGGGCATTCCGGTTAACCATACGAGGGAGCAACTGTATAAGGCACTGACAGGGAAGAAGTAAGGGGAGGATTAGGCCCCTTACTTCAGATCATTCATGCATTTTTAAGCCCTCTTTAACTTATTCCATGTAACCTTTGCGCTTTGTTGTAGTCTAATTTCTCGCCTGTTTGACCGATTAAAAATCGACAACAGGAAAAATAAAGCAACTTCGTTGAAATTCTGCAGGTTATATTCCTTGTTGGCATTGTTGAACTGTTTACCCCTGGTTGCACATGCTCAGGAGGAGCAGGAACACCTGTTTACAAAAAGCAATGTCGACCTGATAGACCTCGCTACAGAACTAATACACAAGGGCAGCGGCATAAGAACGGAAACCAGTGGAGGGCATAAATCCAAAATTGCTATTTCCGCAGTTCCTGCGGCAGGATACACATTACAGACGGGTTTTGCAGGGCTGGTAGTAGCCAATGCTGCTTTTGTCACCAGTGAAGGTGCAAATTCTTCTACCGTCGTAACCAGTTTTACGTATACTGCCCGCAACCAGATAATTGTCCCGCTCCAGACAAATATATGGACAAAAAACAACAAGTATAATATAGTTGGCGACTGGCGCTACCTGAAATTCCCCTCCTACACGTATGGCCTGGGTGGATACACGGCACTTGATAATGGATACCTTATTGACTATTCAGCATTAAGAATACACCAGACACTGCTCAGGCAGGTAAAGCAAAATATGTACCTTGGATTAGGGTATAATCTCGATTACTTCTGGAATATTTCCGAATTGAACCCTCCAGCCAATGTAAGCACCGACTTTCAGAAATACGGACTGAAATCAACTGAATTCGCATCGGGCATTACCCTTAATTTTCTTTATGACAGTCGTAAAAACTCCATAAATCCCGATGGAGGCTCTTTCTTAAATGTAATCTATCGCCCCAATCTGGTCGTCTTCGGCAATACCGCAACCTGGCGGTCCCTGGTGCTGGATCTGAGGAAGTATATCAGGTTCTCTAAGACATCGGATAACGTGCTCGCACTCTGGAGTTATGAATGGCTTACGGTTAATGGAAAACCACCCTACCTCATGATGCCCAATACAGGCAGTGACCCATACAGCAATACGGGAAGAGGTTATATACAAGGGAGGTACCGCGGTGGTAATATGGCTTATCTTGAAGGAGAATACAGGTTTTCGCTCACGGCCAACGGGCTTATTGGCGGGGTGGTATTCGCAAATGCAGAATCATTTACAGAATTGGGGTCCAACAAATTCGAGACAATTGCTCCCGGCTGGGGTGCTGGAGTAAGAGTAAAACTCAATAAGTTCTCGAAAACCAATATTGCTATCGATTATGGATTTGGCCTGGGCGGATCACAGGGGCTTTTTGTGAATCTGGGGGAAGTGTTTTAATGACAAACAGCTGCAAATATTCAATCAAATAGTCCCGCTTCTTCCATAACTGCCTCAATCTCAGATAGTATCATGGCTGTTGCCCCCCAAATAATTGTACCATCTGCCAATCTATATGCATTTACATTCCTTATGGTCTCCGGTTTGGCAGGTGAAATAACGTCTGTAACTGTTTTCCGCTCATGATGAAACAGCTCACTGACAGGCACTTCCAGTACGTAGGAAACTTCCTGTTGGCTCAGGTCGTAGGCAGGTCTCGATGATACAAAACCTATGAACGGGAATACATTGAAGTTGCTTACCGGAATATATAACGAAGTCAGTGCCCCTATCAATTCAACCTCGGAAGGAGGAACACCGACCTCCTCATATGCCTCTCTGAGTGCAGTGAAACTAAGGTCAGTGTCAGTTTCTTCAAACCGGCCTCCCGGGAAACTTACCTGTCCGCTATGGGCTGTATTATCCTCCATTCTCTTCATCAACAAAATATGCAGTTCATTTTCAAGCGGAAACACCAGGCACAACACGGCGCTAAGCCTTGCATTGGCCGGTATACTCCTCGGCATAGGCAGTACCCGCCCCATCATTCGCTCCTGAGCCTTAAAACCGGGGAGCGGTTGCCGCAGGCGGCTTCTAAGTTTGTCAATTTTAATATTTATATTCATCTGTATCCGGCAACATCGCTTTGAATAGAATACTAAAATACGTGTTTAGAACGAGAATAAGGGCCGTAAATTAATAATCCCAACAGAGGTTTTGGATATTAGTTTATTCACAAACATTTTTACCTAAGTTTTCTACCTTTGTTCCTGTCCTGTGTGGGATGACCATGTTATACTACTTAAAACCAGATTGATTGTTGTGGAAATAAAGGCGCTTTATGACAGGATTCCCCGATTAGTAAAAATATTTTTGCTGCGGGCAACAATAATTTTCGTTGCGTGGCAACTACTTTATCACTTCGTTTTAGACCCAACCAGGTTTCCCGATAAAATATTAACAAATATTACCTGTTTTTCAACCTCTGAAATGCTTTCGCTATTCTACAACAATGTAGTGGCGTTTTATATCCATAATATTGACTTGAGGTTTGCCGCCATTAGAATAAACGGCAAGGTAGCCATTGCCATCGCCGACCCCTGCAACGCACTGGAAATATATGTACTTTATGTAGCGTTTCTCTTCTGCTTTCCCGGAAACTTAAAAAGGCGATTGGCTTTTATTATGCTGGGACTACCTATTATTTATATCATTAACACCATTAGGTGCGTACTAATTGCCTGGCTCAACTTATACCATCCAGCATGGTCCGATTTTAGCCATCATTATGTTTTTACAACCGCTGTTTACCTCATAGTTTTCTACATTTGGGTCTTATACAGCAAAAAAGGAATAGGAAATGCTGCATAGTGTTCGTTTCATTTCGTCCCTGATCATTATTCTGCTGCTCAGCTGGATCAATATTTACTATCTGGGTACATCGGAAGTAAAACTTTTTTCACCCCTGATGACTCAGTTTCTGCATTGTGTTGTTATGGGCCTCACTGGATTAACAGGCTATTTCTACTGGAAAAATGACGAAAAGTGGATCAACATATTGTGGACAGGGCTGTACCTGATTGTATTTTTTATTATTGGCGTTGTTGCTTTGATATATGTATTTAAGGGCTCTATGCTCGACCTAAGCTGGAATGCAGTAATCTCTGAAATCCGGAATGCATTTACCGGGCCTTTACCGTTCCTTGTTTTTGCCCTGCTGGTCAAGGTCATCAACAACACCAAAAAAATGGACATACCGGCAAAAAGCTAGATCAGTTCAACTTTTGCCGTTTTACCTTAAAAGAACAGTTTAGAAAAAACTATAGTCTCGCCTTGGGGCATTAATACGCAAACCAAAGTAAATCAGGCTTGTAGTTAGGGGGCCGGTCACAGTGCCGGTTGAAGAATATGCGGGATATACATGCGATGCAGTTTCATACTTTCTGTAAATGGCGCCACCATCCAGGAAAATATTGCGGCGAATCTGGTAAGACAGGTTTACATTTATACTTTCACATGTACCCCTCACACCGTTAATCATTTTAACACCATATGTAGCCCCGCCTTTTGGTGCTGACAGATAAGAGTTGAAAATATTATTGCCGCTGTTCGTATGGCCTGTATCGAGCCCCTGCACATAATACATTCCCTTTACAGTGATGGTAAAGTTGCGGCAAGGCTGGTAACGTATAATCCCTATTGATTTTACAAAGCCGGCTCCTAACGGATCGGCCAGTGGCTGGTTATAATTGGTATAATTATCCAGTGTATCCTGCGAAGTGTAGGTATAAGGGCGAACAGCGTCAATTTCACCTTGAAGATCCAGATTCTTAATACCCAGGGCATCGAAATATTTGGCACCAGCCTGTATACCCCATTTATTGCCATACCAGCCCTTATTACTGAAAAACTCCGAGGACCTGAACTCGTTGAGCATAACTTGCCCGTAAAACTGTAAGTGCTTGGCAACAATTGCCTTCCCGTAAAATCCGAGCAGGGATTTATCGCCCCCTCCGTTAAAACCGTTAAGTGACAACGTAAATGCAACGGGGTTGAGATAGGAAATTTCATACACATTAGGTCGGTCGAATAC